>JAEZSJ010000138.1 GCA_023443985.1 Verrucomicrobiota bacterium
GGCTGGCGCTGCTCGGCGTGCCGGATCCGCTGCCGCTGGCGCTCGGCGTCGCCGAAGAGTGGAGCCGCAGCATCGACATCGAGGTGCTCGCGTTCGGGCCGGCGGACGGCGCGGAGCTCTTCGACGAGTGGGGCCGGCCGCGACCGGAACTCTGGTCGGCGCGACCGCTCGCGCTGACGCGTTTCGAGGAGCAGGTGCAACTCTGCGCGGATCCGGCGGCGCAGGCGACGGCGATGGCCACACGTCTCACGGCGGGCCGGGATCGGCCGGGCCTCGTCGGTGCAGGCACGGCGGATCCGGAGGTGCTGCCGTTGCTCGCGGCGGAGTTGCGCGCGGCCGGCGTGCCGTGCCACCTGCCGGAGGGCAAACCGCTGCTGCAACACCCGCTCGCCGGTCTGCTCGAGGCGCTCGCCGCGGCGGTGCGCGACGACGACTGGGCCAGCGCCCTGCGGCTCGCGCGGCGCACGGAGGTGCTCGATCTTCTCGTGGCGGCGACGCCGGGCGCGTCGGTCGCGAGCGTGCTCGCCGGCCTGGATGCGCTGCACGACGCGCATCTGCCGCCGGCCCTCCCCGAGGCGCAGCGGCACGCAGGGCCGTTGGAAAGCGATTATCCGGGGATCGGCGGCGCGCTGAACGGGCTGGGCGCGCTGCTCGACGAACTGCGCCGCGGCAGTTTCCCTGCGGCGTGGCTGGCGGTGCTTGCGCGGCTGCACGAGAGGCGTCAGCTCGATCTCGCGCGGCCGGAGGATCGAGAGTTCGCCGAGGCGGCGGAGGCCTGGCGCGCGACGGCGGCGGAGGTGGCCGCGGGCGCGGCGGAACGCGGCGACGAAGGTCGCCCCCTGCGGCCGGAGGAGCTCTGCGCGTTGGCGCTGCAGCTTTTCGGCGCGGGGCGGACCTTCGAGGACAAGGCGCCCGGGGCGGTGGAACTCGACGGCTGGCTGGAGCTGGTGTTTCGCGACGAGCCGCTGCTGCTCGTGGCCGGGCTCAACGACGGCGGTGCGCCGGAGGCGGTGACCGGGCACGCGTTTCTGCCGGAGTCGCTGCGCGAGCAGCTTGGGCTGAAGACCAACGCCCAGCGGTTCGCGCGCGATGCGTGGCAGCTGGCGGCGTTGGCGGCGTGCCGCGTCGGGACGGGGCGGCTGGAGGTGCTCCTCGGGAAGACGTCGGCGGGGGGCGACCCGCTGCGACCGTCGCGGCTGCTGTTCCAGTGTCCCGATACGGCGTTGCCGGCGCGCGTGCGGTGGCTGTTCCGCGAGCTGCCACCGGCGGGCGGCAACCTCGCCTGGCGGCGCGCGTGGCGCTGGCGGGTGCCGTGGGTCGGTGCGCCGGAGCGGCTGCGCGTGACCGGTTTCCGCGACTACCTGGCGTGCCCCTTCCGGTTCTACCTGCGGCACCGGCTCGGGATGGAGCCGGTCGAGGCGGCCAAACGCGAGCTCGACGCGCGCGATTTCGGCACGCTCGTGCATCGCGTGCTCGAGCGGCTCGGCCAGGAGACGGCGTGGCGCGACTGCACCGACGGCGAGGCGCTTGCGCGGGAATTCGACGCGGCGCTCACCGCGGTGGTGGCGGCGCGCTTCGGCGAGGAGCTGTCGCTGCCGCTCGTCGTGCAGGTGGAGTCGGCGCGGCAGCGGTTGGCGGCGGTGGCGCGGTTGCAGGCGGCGGAGCGTGCGGCCGGCTGGGTGATCGACCGCACGGAGTGGAAGTTGCCGGCGGGGAAGCTGGTCCTCGGCGGTCTCGAACTTTCGGGTACGATCGACCGGATCGAGCGCCACGAGACGACCGGCCGCTGGCGCGTGCTCGACTACAAGACTTCGGAGACGGCGAAACGTCCCGAGCAGGCGCACCTGCGCCGCGACCGCGCGGGTGCGGCGTGGTTGCCGGAGGCGTGCGTGGAGCTCGGCGGCAGGGCACAGCGTTGGACGGATCTGCAGCTGCCGCTGTACCGCTGGGCGCTCGGCGAACTGCTCGGCGCCCGCGACGTGGAGATCGGCTATTTCAACCTGCCGAAGGCGGTGAGCGAGACGGCGGTCGCGGTGTGGTCGGATTTCGACGACGCGTGGCAGGAGGCGGCGCTGCGCTGCGCGGCGGCGGTCGGCGCGGGCGTGAAGGCCGGGCGGTACTGGCCGCCGGTCGAGGAGCCGGAGAACGACGCGTTTGCGGCGTTGGTGCACGGCAGCGCGGCGGAGAGTTTCGACGTGGGCGGGTGGCCGAGTGAGGCGAAAGGAGAGAGGCAAGAGGCTAGAGGTGAGGGGCCAGAGGCGAGCGGTGGGGGCGCGGCCGCGCCGGGCGCAAGCGGGCGGGAGGTGCGGCCATGAGCGCGCTGCGGCACGAGATGATTTTCGCGTCGGCGGGATCGGGGAAGACGTACGCGTTGACGACGCGTTTCATCCGGCTGCTCGCGCTCGGCGTGGCACCGGAGCGGATCGTGGCGCTCACGTTCACGCGGAAGGCGGCGGGCGAGTTTTTCGGCGAGATCCTGAACCGGCTGGCGGCGGCGAGCACGGATGCCGCCACGGCCGGCGCGCTCGCCGCGGCGGTGGAGCGGCCGGAGTTCGGACCGGCGGATTTCCTGCGACTGCTGCGCGCGATGGTCGGCGCGATGCACCGGCTCAACCTCGGCACGCTCGACGGTTTCTTCGCGAAGATCGTGCGCGCGTTTCCGCTCGAGCTCGGGCTGAGCGGCGAGCCCGGCGTGCTCGACGAGCACGCGGCGGCGGAGGAGATGCGGCGCGTGTTCGCGCGGCTGTTCGCGGCGCGCGGCGGGCTCACGCCGGAGCAGCGCGCGTTGATCGAGGCGTTCAAGCTCGCGACGTTCGGCACGGAGGGGAAGAGCGTCGCGGAGAGTTTCGACCGGTTCGTGGCGGAGCATCTCGCGCTCTGGCGCGGCGCGCCCGACGCGGCGTGCTGGGGCGAGGTGACGCGGATCTGGCCGCGCGGATTTCCGTGGAGCGGGGCGGCGGACGACGCGGCCACGGCGCGCGCGGCGGAGGAGATCGTCGAGTGGGCGCGGCGCGCGCCCGAGCTCAAGGACAAGCCGCGGGCGCGCTGGTTGGCCTTCGCGCAGGAGGCGATGAACTGGACGCCCGGACAGCCGTTGCCGGAAAACCTGGAGTTTGTGCTGAAGAAGGCGCTGGCAGATTGGGCGGCGGTGGAGGCTGGCGACGCGGTGCTGACGATCGACCGGCAGAAACTCACGCTCGGGCCCGAGGTGCTCGCGCCGCTCGCGACGCTCGTGAGGCGGGTGGTGGGGCTCGAGCTCGGTCGCCGGATGGTGGTGACGCAGGGCATCGCGGCGGTGATGCGGGCGTTCGACAAGTTGTACGACTCGGAGGTGCGGCGCGCGGGCCGGCTGACGTTTGCGGATCTGCAGCAACTGCTGGCGCCGCAACGCGGCGGCGGGCTCGTGGGCGCGGCGCTCGACTACCGGATCGACGCGCGGCTGGACCACTGGCTCTTCGACGAATTCCAGGACACGAGCTACCAGCAGTGGAAGATCCTCGAGACGCTCGTCGACGAGGTCGTGCAGGACGCGGAGGGGCGGCGGAGTCTGTTCTACGTGGGCGACGTGAAGCAGGCGATCTACACGTGGCGCGAGGGCGACCCGCGGTTGTTCGCGCATGTCGCCGAGCGTTATCGCGCGCCGGGCGGCGGCGGGATCGTGCCCGGCGAGCTGAACGACTCGTGGCGCTCGGGGCCGGAGGTGATCGAGATGGTGAACCGAGTGGGCGGAGCGAGCGCGGTGTACGCGGAGCTGTTCCCCGAGGCGGCGCCGGAGTGGAACCGGCACTGGCGCGCGCACCGCAGCGCACGGCCGGAGCACCGCGGCCAGGCGGCGTTGTTGCTCGCCGATGACGAGGCTGGACGCTGGGCGACGACGCTGCGCGTGTTACAGGAGATCCGGCCGACGCAACGCGGGCTCACCTGCGCGGTGCTGGTGCGCCGCAACGATGTGGGCACGCGGCTGGCGGACTACCTGCGGCGCGAGGGCGGCATCGCGGCGGTGGCGGAGGCGGACCTGCGGATCGGCACGGACAACCCGGCGGCGACGGCGCTCGCGGCGTTGTTGCAAGCGGCGGCGCATCCGGAGGACCGGTTTGCGCGACGTCAGGTGGAGATGTCGCCGCTGGCGGAGCTGGTCGGCGGCGCGCGCGGGCTCGCGGAGGCGCCGGCGCTCAGTCGAGCGGTGCTGGCGGCGATCGAGGCGGACGGCTTCGAGAAATGGCTGGCGGGCTGGGCGCGGCGCCTGAAGCCGGTGCTGGAGGCGGATGACCGTTTCACGCGACTGCGGTTGCGTCAGCTCGTGGCGGCGGGGCGCGTGTTCGACGAACGCGGCGGGCGCGACGTGGACGCGTTTCTACGTTTCCTCGGCGAGACGACGGTGCGCGAGCCGGAGGGCGCGGGCGTGGTGCGCGTGATGACATTGCACAAGTCGAAGGGGCTTGGTTTCGACGTGGTCGTGCTGCCGGACTTGGAGGGCCAGAAGCTGGCGCAGCGGCGCGATGGACCGGCGGTGCGCAAGGCGGTGGACCGCTCGGTCGCGTGGGTGCTGCAGCATCCCGGCGCGCTGCTGGCGGAATGCGACCCGGTGCTGCGCGAGTATCAGGCGGAGGCGATCGCGGAGAACTGTTACGAGCAGCTTTCGCTCCTGTATGTGGGGCTCACGCGGGCGAAGCGGGCGACGTATGCGGTGATCGAGCGGCCGGGGAGATCCGCCTCGCTGAACTTTCCGCGGCTGCTCACGGCCGCGCTCGGCGCGGAGGAACGCGAGGTGCACGTGGGCGCGGCGTCGCTTGTCGGCACGTGGAGCGCGGGGGCGGGCGATTGGTTTGCCGAGATCCCGGAACGGGCGGAAACGCCGCTCACGGCGGCGGGGTCGGCGGAGGGCCTACCTGTGGCGGCAGCGGGGCGCACGGAGTTGCGTGCCGGGGACGCGGTGGAGCGGAAGGCGCGTCTGGTGGCGATGCGGCCTTCGGCGTTGCGCCCGGGGCACGTGGCGGCGGGGCGGTTGTTCGGCGCGCCCGGAGGGGCCGGGGCGGCGGAACACGGGACGCGCGTGCATGCGTTGCTGGCCGCCCTGGAGTGGGGCGACGGCGTGACGGCGGAGCGGCTGGCGGCGGCGGTGCCCCCGGACGGCGGAGCGGCGTGGGTGGAGGCGCGGCGGGAGGCGGAGGCCTGTGTGCAGGCGCCGGAGCTGGCGGACGTGTTCCGAAAACTGCACGACGGCGATGCCGTGTGGCGGGAGCGCGGATTCGAGGCGGTGGTCGATGGCGCCTGGGTCTCCGGCGTGCTCGACCGGGTGGTGATCCGGCGCGGGCCTGCCGGCCGGGTGGAGGCCGAAGTCTACGATTTCAAGACGGAGCGCGGGGTGGGCGCGGAGGAGTTGCGCGCGCGGCACGCGGGGCAGTTGCAGTGGTATGCGGCGGTCGTGGCGCAATTGCTAGGCGTGGCGCCCGGGGCGGTGAAGGCTTTCGTGGTCGCGACGGCGGAGCGGAGTTTGGTGGCGGTGGCGCTTTGAGCGTGAGAATGGGCTTTACTCGCGCGCGGCGAGTCCGCAGAACGCACCTTTTCAATCAACTCCGACACCCATGGGAAATCTCAAGAAGAAGCGCCGTCTGAAGATGGCGAAGCACAAACGCCGCAAGCGCCTCAAGGCGAATCGCCACAAGAAGCGTACCTGGCAGAAATAGTCTGAGATTGGCCTCGTGGGCCGCGTGGGCGTCGTGCAAACGACGCCTTCTTTTTTTTGCGGGAGGATGTGGGATGCGGGAAGTGTCGGTGCGGGGCGACAGCGGGCTGAAAACCCTGTCAAAACCGGACGCCATCAGGTGGATTTCGCTTTAGGCCTTGAGAGGACGGCCGACAGAGGGGTAGTAGGGTAAACGTACCAGCCATGCACTCGCGCCGTGTTCTGCGCCACGGCTGCCCCCGACTCTCCCCATGCTTTTCTCAGGAAAGACCAACGGTTACTTCGTCGATATCAACGAGTACTCGACCATCGTCGCCCGCACGAGTTCGACCGGAGCGCCGTTGATCGTGGAGAAAGTGGAGGAGCTCGCGGCCGGCACCGCGGGCTTGGCGGCGGCCTTCGAGAAGCTCGCCGGGCCGCGGCGGGGCAGTTACCGCCACGCGGTGGTGGGCATCTCGCCCGAGCGTCGGTTCATCCGGCGGGCGGCGGTCGACCAGAAACGCGGGAAGGACACGGCGGCGTTGGAGGAGCTGCTCGTCACGCAGTTCCGCGCCGAGCCGGAGAAGATGATGATCGCGATCCTTTCGGCGACGGACGGCAGCGATCTCGATGCCGGGGCGGCCGCAGGCAAGGACGTGTTGTTTTGTGGTGGCTACACGGAAGATTTCAGCGAAACGCAGAAGGCTGTGCTGGAGATCGGAGTATTTCCCGAGCGAATCGAGCTTACTTCGGTGGCGGCGCTGGGCGGTGTGCAGGGGCTGCTTACGTTGGAGGAGAACAAGACCCCGGTGCTCGTCCTGGAAGTGGGGCGGGAGTCGACCCATTGCTACATCGTGAACGCGGGTGGCGTGGATTTGGCGCGGCCGATCCCGCACGGCATCAACTCCATGATCCCGGTCGCGCAGAAGGAGCTCGGCCTGCGCGACGAAGAGGCCGCCGCGAAGCTTCTCTTCTCGAACACCTTTGATTTCACCGGCATGGGGCCGAACCTGGTGAAACGTCTGCTCAAGGAGCTGCAGTCCTCGATCGGCTTCTTCGAGGTGCAGACCGGCCAGTCGATCGGCCAGTTGTACTGCTCGGTGCTCCCGCCCGCCTTCGGCTGGCTCAGCGGCACGCTGGCGAACGCGCTCGGCGTCTCGCAGTTGCAGCCGAATCTCAAGCCCTGGACGGACAAGCAGGGGATCAAGTTTGCGGCCGGCGTGTGTCAGGACGGCGTCCCGGCGCACTGGCTCGGTATCCTGAGTCTGATGGCAAAACACCAGCCCGCGGCCACCGAGAAATGAAACCGTCGAAACAATCCGCGCCCACCTATTGGCACCCGAGCTTCCGGATCGAGGAGTCGTTGCCGGACACCAAGGTCATCCGCACGTCGTTTGCGATCAATGCCGTGGCGATCGCGGCCCTGCTCGGAGCCGGCGCCTTCCTGTACGGCCGCGAGACCGCGTTGTCCGAGCTACGGTCCCAGATCGAGGCGGAGAGCGCCAAGATCGAGGCGGCCGCGCCGCGGGTGAAGGCGGCGACGGCATTGCAGAAGGAGTTTTCCGCCGCTGAGAAGAAGCTCCGCGAGATCGAGGCGTTTGTGGCGCCGCGGCTGGTCGCGTCGGAATTTCTCACGACGATCTCCGAAACGTTGCCGCGGTTGATTACGATCGACTCGATCGAGGTGTCCGCCCCGGTGATCCGCCTGCGCGGCACGGTGGTGGGCGCGTCTGAGCGGTCCGCGCCGCTGGCGAACGCCTATGCCGAGAAGCTGGCCGCCGTGCCTGCGTTCAAGGAGCAAATGGAGGCCGTCAAGCTCAACAACCAGGTCCGCGATCAGGCGAACGACCGCTTCACCTTCGAGATCGAGCTCAAGCTGAAGGCGGACGCCAAACCGACTGGCAAAGCGGCCCGCAAACCGGCCGGCAAGAAATGATGTCCGCACCGGACCCCTCCCAGTCATGAGCAAGGAACAATCTCCCCGAAACATCCTCCGGCGCTACCCTCTCGCCTTCGCGTGCGCCGGCGTGGCGCTGCTGCTGGCCGGCTACGCGCTCTTCCGCGGCTCCGCCGTGGACGAAGCGGCCGCGGAGTTGGACGCAAAGCGCGGCGAGGCGCAGAAATCCGAGCGCAACGTCCTCAACTCCGCCAAGATCGAGGAACATCTCGAGGCCCTGAAGAGCCACGTGGCGCGGCTCGAGTCGGTGCTGATCGGCGTCGACGATGTATCGGGAAACCAGGCGTTCTTCTATCGGCTCGAGAGCAGCACCGGCGTGCGGATCTTGGTGCTGCGGCCGACCGGTGCGGCACGTGATGTCCCGAAGGATGCAGCCTATGTCCCGGCCGGATTCAACGTCGTTGTACAGGGAACCTATTCGCAGGTGCTCGCTTTTCTGCACGCGCTGGAGAACGGCGAACGCCTTTACCGCCTGATCGATTTCGCGGTGCAGCGTTCGTCCGACAATCAATCGGCTCCCGGCGTCGGGCCCCAGATTTCGCTCAACCTCACCCTGCAGTTGCTGGCGCGAAAGCCATGAGACGCATCCTCCTCCTTTCCGGTCTGGTCCTGCCGCTGGCGGCCTCTTCACTCTTGGCCCAAGCCGTGTCCACCGCGGCGAATCGGGAGTCTGCCGTCGCCGCGGCTGCAAAACTGGCGAGCACGGGCGAGTCCGCGGCGGCGCCGCGTGGCGTTACTGTCGACCCGTTCAACCCACCGGCCTCGAATCTCAGCGACGTGGCGCCCGAAGAGACCGGCAAGGCCACCGGCATGTCGGATGCGCAGTTGGTCGATCTGCTGATCGCCGAGATCAAGCCGACCGGCAGCGTGCAGTTGGCGGGCGAACCTTACCTGCTCTTCACCGAGCGGCGGCAAAAAATCGGTGATAAACTGGTCGTCACCCTCGCCAAGGTTGAATACACAATCGAAATCGTCAGCATCTCGAACAACCGGTTCCGTATCCGCTACAACGGCCAGGAGGCCGAACGTCCCATCAAATGAATCTCCGTATGAAACGAAACAACCTGCTTGTCTTAGCTGCTGCATCCGTTTTTGCGTTACCCCTTTGCGCGCAGACGGAAGCCCCGGCCGCCGCTGCCGACGCGGCGACCCCAACCGCGGTCACCCTGAACGAGAAGAAGGACCTGATCTCGGTCGACTTCCCGAACGAGGAGATCCGGACGATCCTCCGCAACGTTGCGGACATGTTTGAACTCAACCTCGTGGTGCCCGAGACCCTGCAGGGCCGCACCTCGATCAAGCTGCGCAATGTCACGTGGCGGCAGATCTTCCGCGAGGTGCTCTCGCCGGTCGGCTACACGTTCATGGAGGATGAGAACATCATCCGCGTGGTGAGCGTCGATGCCCTCGCGCAGGAGCCGAACGTGACCGAGGTGTACATCCTCAACTACGCCGAGGCCGGCAAGATTCTGCCGACGATCTCCGGCATGGTCGAAACGGGTGACCCCGTTAAGGGGCGGATCCAGATCGACCAGCGCAACAACGCCCTTGTGATCACGGAGCGCCCGTCGCGTCAGGAGAAGATCAAGCCCATCATCGCCAAACTCGATGTCGCGACCGCGCAGGTCATGATCGAGTCCAAGTTCATCGAGGTGACGAACAACGACGGCAGCGACATCGGCGTCAACTGGGCCTCGCTGAAGAATTTCGAAGTGAAGCAGGGCAAGACCGAGTGGGAAACGGCCACGATGAGCCAAGGGTCGACCTATACTCCGGCGAAGTATAAAATGGAGCCGGGTGTGGATGGAACCTACCGTTACGCTCGCGACGAAAACGGCAATGTGATCATGGAGTCCCCGGCGACAATCACTCCGGAGACCTACACTTCGCCAGGGGTGAACCCCTCGGATTGGAAGAACAACCTCCAGTCACTGTTCAACTCGCCCTCGCTGATCACGTCCACATTCTCGATGTCCGAATTCGGTGCGGTGCTCTCCCTCTATGAGTCGAACAACAACGTCCGGCTGGTTTCGAACCCGACGGTGGTGACGCTCAACAACGTCGAGGCCTCGATCAACATCGGCGAGGAATACCCGATCCCGAACTATTCCTACAACCAGGAGGTCGGCAGTTTCGAGATCAGCGGGTTCACCTACAAGCCGATCGGCATCAACCTGAAGGTCACGCCGCAGATCAACAACGCCGGTTTCATCAAGATGAACATCCTGCCCGAAGTGAGCAGCCGTTCCGGCATGGTCACCTTCGGCGGCGCCTCTGGCGCGGCGATTCCGATCATCGCGACCCGCAAGACCGTCACGCAGGTCTCGCTCAAGAACGGCCACACGCTCGGCATCGGTGGCCTGATCGAGAACGAGAAGACCAATGGGCGGAGCAAGGTGCCGGTGATCGGCGAGATCCCGGTCCTCGGTTCGCTGTTCAAGTCGAAGAGCGAGGCCCTGAAGACCCGCAACTTGGTGATCTTCATCACCGCCAAGACGCTCGACAACGGCGAAGCGAAGGCCGACGAGATCTTCAGCGCCGAGCTGCTCAAGGGCGCGGAGATCCAGAAGCAGGATCTCCCCGGTGCGCGTGAGCCCGTCCCGGGCCTGAGCAACTGAGCCAATCACGGTCGAGAGACCGGCGTCGAGCAGAGGACTGCTCGAAGCCTTTTCGAAGCCCCGGCGACAGCCGGGGCTTTTCTTTATGGGGAACGTCTTCCGTGCGAGCGGGAACTCGCGGGAGTTCCGATCGATCGACTGCCTTGGTGGCCGCTCGGACTCGAGCCTTGTTGCGAGGCGAGGGACGGAAGCTGGCGATGGCGGAGGTGTCGAGGTTGATCCCTCGTGTCATGCCAGGTTGGTTCCGGCTATCACTCCTGTGAATTTCGTTACCGCGAGCCGGCCTCCCCACCGGTTTTCACGGAAAAACAGCTTTCAACTCAGTTGCCCTCCGGCCGATGCAAGCACAAAATCCGCCCGTTCTTTGTTCCAGTTCAACCTCCTATCATCGATTATCATGTCCTATTCCATACGATACCGGGGGGGATTCACGCTCGTCGAGATCATGATCGTGGTCACAATCATCGCGTTGTTGGCCGCATTGGCGATTCCGGCGTGGCAGAAAATCCGCCAGCTCACCATCTGCAACACGATGGACAATGACGCACGGCAACTCGCCGGGGCCGCGCAGCAGTACTTCATGGAGTACGGAGTTACAACCGTGACCGTCGGCTACGCCGCTGGGGTGATCAGCGGCCCTTTGGCTGAGCGAGTACGTCTTGTCGGTCAGCACTACACGGATTCTTCGTGGACTCTGACTACGACAGCGCCGTTCGACCTCACTCATCCGTCGGTGGGAGCGCCGCGAACCTACAATGCAGAGGGGCATTACGAGCCCTGATGCAGCCATCTCGGTAAGGTGGTCCCTTGTGTGGCCAGGTCGACGACCTGGCCTACAGGGGGGGCAGGTGGCTAACCCCCAATGCTGTCCGGTGAACGGAGGTCTCGAGTTTCGTAAGTTCCGGAAGCATGGGCATTAGGCTGATTTTGAGCCTGCTCACGATTTGAACTCGG
>JAEZSJ010000140.1 GCA_023443985.1 Verrucomicrobiota bacterium
CGGCCTGCGCCTTGGCGGTGAGCACGGACGATGCGAGGGTGAGCGCGAAGAACGGCAGTTTCTCCGCCGCGAGGCGGACGCCCGTGCGCAGCTCGGCGCCGCGCCAGCGGCCGAGCGGCCACGAGTCGAGCAGGAGCAGCAGGCAGGGGAGCGTCACCAGCATCGGCTTCGCGGTGAGGCTCGCGGCGAAGGCGAGCAGGGAGAGTCCGTACGGCAGCCACGCGCGGGGCTGCGCGGCCTTCATGTGCTGCGCGTAGGCGACATACGCCCAGAGCGCGAGCAGGCCGAGGAACGTGCTGAGCACATCCTTGCGCTCCGCGATCCACACGACCGACTCGACGCGCAGCGGGTGCAGCGCAAACAATGCCGCGACCACCAGGCTGCGGCCGAGACGTCCCGTCGCGCGCTGCAGCACGACCAGGAGCAGCAGCGTGCTCGCGGCGTGGAGCAGGACGTTCGTGAGATGGTGGCCCCAGGGCGCGAGGCCGAAGAGCGAGCAGTCGAGCTGGTGCGAGAGCCAGGTGAGCGGGTGCCAGTTGGAGCGTTCGAAACTGGTCCACGCCCAGCGGAAGTTCGCCCACGTGAGGCCGGTGTTCACGTGCGGGTTCTCGAGCACGTACGCGGGGTCGTCGTAGGTGATGAAGTCGTTGCGCAGCGCGGGCAGGAACACGCCGAACACGACGAGGAACAACAACAACCCGAGCCAACGGACGTGGTGGGGGGCGGTGGCGGGAGCGGGCTGGCAGGGTGCGGCCATCGCACCGATTCGAGACAACCGGGCGGTGCCGCCGCGACAACTTTCTTGGCGCCCGCGCCGGACTCTGGGGCGCCGCCGGCTCAGGGCGCGGACGGACGCAGCTCGGCCAACTTGAGCGCGTAGAGGCGGCCGTCGCCGGCGCCGAGATAGACTCTCTCGGCATCGACTGCCGGGGCGGACGGGCTGGCCTTCTCGATGCGCAGGCTGTGCCGGAGTTCCCCGGTACGGACATCGAGCAGGTAGAGATACCCGGTGCCGCCGAAGTTGGTGCTGTTCACGAGGAGCGTGGACCCGTGGAGCGCGGGTTTGGTGAAGAAGATGCCTTCGCCCTGGAACGCCCAGACGAGGTCGCCCCGCGCGAGGCACAGGACGGAGTTCGTGAAGATGGTGGTGGCAGTGATGACACGGCCCTCGTGGAGGAGCGGCGTGGCGGGCAGGTACGTGTGTTTGGGCTCGGTGAAGGTCCAGGCGGGTTTGCCGGTGGCGGCGTCGAGCGGCGCGAACACGTCGTGCTGGCTGCCGAAATAGACGAGCCCGTCGTGTACCACGAACTCGGAGACGACGGCGCCGTAGTACGGCCGGCAGTTCTCCTGGGTATGCTGCCAGAGCAGCTTCCGCTCGGCGAGGGAGACGGCGTAGACCTCGCCCTCCCAGTCGCCGAAGAACACCTTCCCGTCGTGCACGGCCGGCGTCGCGCGGATGGGGCGCTGGGTCGGCGTGGTGTACTGGAACACGAGTTTGCCGTCGCGCACATCGACGCCGTTCAGGTTGCCCCAGTCGTCGCCGTAGTAGGCGACGCCGTCGACGATCACCGGCGAGGAGCGGTGGTAGTCGGTGAGGTCCATCGAGGCGATGGGGCGGAAGGGCTTGGCGGCGAACTCCCAGAGCACCTTGCCGGTCCGGCGGTCGACGCCGGAGAGGATGTTGCCGCACTCGAAGCATACGAGGTCACCGGCGACCGCCGCCTTCGCGCTGACGGGGAACTTCGTATTCAATTTCCAGATCAGACCGCCGGTGGCGGCATCGAGCGCGTAGAGCGCATACCCGGTGCTGCCGCAGTAGAGCACGCCGTCGGCGAGCACGGGCGCCGCGACGACCTCCTTGCCGGTGTCGAAGCTCCAGGCGACGGCGGGGCCGTCGATGGAAGCGGGCTTGGGGTCGGCGATGATGGGGGCGGCGGCGGCGAGGAGAAGGGCGACGGCGCTGGCGAGCGGGCGGCAGGAGAGGAGGCGCATACGGGGAGGGGCCGAAGGGTTGGAGCTGCATCGATAATCCCGCGGGGCGTGCAAACCCTTCGATGGGCGCGGCCCGGCCGCGGCAGCGAAACGGGGGCCCCTTGGTGGCAGGGAGGGCGGTAGGCGCGGCCAGGGACTCTGCCTTTCCCCGCCGGCGGCGCGCCCCAACCTCGCCATTGACCGCCGGCGCCGCGGGCGGCTAACTCTCGCGTTTCACCTATGGCCACGCCGTCCTCCTCCGACAACCTCATGGAAACCCTCGTGTCGCTCTGCAAACGGCGCGGCATCATCTACGCGTCGTCGGAGATCTACGGCGGCATCAACGGCTTCTTCGACTACGGGCCGCTCGGCGCCGAGCTGAAGCGCAACATCCGCAACGCCTGGTGGCAGGACATGGTCCACCGCCGCGACGATGTCGTGGGCCTCGAGTCGTCGATCATCATGCACCCGAAGGTGTGGGAGGCCTCGGGTCACGTGGCCGGGTTCACCGACCCGCTCGTCGACTGCAAGACCTCCAAGCAGCGCTACCGCGCCGACCAGTTGTTCTTCGCGGCGGTCGTCGTGGACGGCGCCACGATCGGGTACGTCTCCGCGCTCGAGAGCGAGCGCACGGCCGAGGAGCTGCAGGAGAAGGCCGAGCAGTTGAAACGCAAGAAGGCCGTGCAGGGCGCGCTCGCGCCGGTCGCGGTGAAGGAGTTCACGGAGGCCACGCCGGAGCAGATCCCGCTCATCCCGTCGCCCGCCACCGGCGAGCCGGGCAGCCTCACGCCGCCGCGCGCGTTCAACATGATGTTCGAGACGCACGTGGGCCCGCTGCGCGATTCGTCCGCCGTCGCCTACCTCCGCCCCGAGACCGCGCAGGGCATGTTCGCCGATTTCCGCAACGTGATCGACACCACCCGCGTGAAGCTGCCCTTCGGCATCGCGCAGGTCGGCAAGTCGTTCCGCAACGAGATCACGCCGCGCAACTTCATCTTCCGCTCCCGCGAGTTCGAGCAGATGGAGATGGAGTATTTCATCCACCCCGACGCCGACTGGTTCGCCTGCCACGAGGAGTGGCTGACGTGGTGCCAGAACTGGCTCAAGTCGATCGGCCTGCCCGAGGACCATCTCTCGCTCCACGAGCACCCGAAGGAGAAGCTCTCGTTCTACAGCCGCCGCACGGTCGACATCATGTTCAAGTACCCGTTCGGCGTGCAGGAGCTGTGGGGCATCGCCGCCCGCTCCGACTACGATCTGCAGCAGCA
>JAEZSJ010000151.1 GCA_023443985.1 Verrucomicrobiota bacterium
GCTCGAGGTCGCGCGCACCGCCGCGGGCGCCGAATCCGCCACACCGTTACGTTTGCGCCTCGGCGCGATCCGCCTGGTCGCCACCGACTGGGACCCGCTCACCGCCGAGCTCCGCGTCGAAGACGCCGCCCTCGAGACGCCCTTCGTACCCGCCGCGCCGGCCGACCTGCCCTTCGCGGGCGACGAGTTCGGTGTCGCGATCGACCGCATCGACGCCGGCCAGCTCGTCCTCGAGCGGCTCGATCTCTCCGCCGGCCCCCGCGCCACCGCCGCCGCCCTCGTGCGCGACCTCACCGACCTCGCCCGCGACGGCCGCACCGCACGCCCGCTCGCGCTCGGCGCCCGCCTCCATTTCCGCCTCAAAGGCCGGCCGCTCACCATCCGCCTGGAGACCGCCCGCCGCCACGGCGCCACCTGGCTGCAGTTCAACGCCTCGGACATCGCCGAGCTCTCGCGCCGCTACGACCGGCCCCTCACGCCCAACGAGCAGCAGCTCCTCTGCGAGCATCCGCAGCGCGCGCTCCTTCTCCTGCGGATCAAGGAGTACGCCGAGCGCCTCTCCCAACGCCTCGCTCGCACCGATCGTGCCTACGGCGAGGACTTCACGCGCCACGTGATCTGGAGCTATTGGCTCACCCGCACGTTCGGTCCCGATTTCGCGCAGCAGGTCACCGATGCCCACGAGGCCGGTGCGACCGACAACACCGCCGCCGAACACCAGCAGGACTACGCCAACAACCTCGTCGGCCGCACCTACGCCGTGGCGAAGAAGTCCGAGAACCAGGTCCTCAAGCTCATCAAGACCGACCCGTTGATCGCCCGCGAAGCCAAGTAGTCATCACGCCAGCACGCGCCACCGCAGTACCCGCCACATCGCGACGACAGGCGCGGAAGCAGCCCCGCCCGACCGCGGTCCGCCGGCGCGCCGGGAACCCGATCCGCGGAACTCGGCCTCCGCCTCGAACCAATCGCAACGGCTCAACCGTACAGGTGCTGGTTGACGGCGTTCAGCCCGGTGCACGCCACGTCGATCAGGCGCTTGATCTGGTCGACGGTGAACTGGCTCGACTGCGCGAAGGGCAACTCGACGAGCTGCGGCACGTTCGCCGCCAGCACCGCGGTGGACCGCGCCCGCGGAGTGCCCGCCGGCAACGCGGCCGCGGCGAACTCCAGCGCCTCGGCGGCCCAGTTGGGCTGCGGCGCCTTCGCCGGCTCGCGCTGCCACTCGATCGCCTGCACGGTCTCGTCGGGGAACTGCCACTGCTTGAGCAGCACCGCGCCGGCCTGCTCCTGCGTCACGCCCACGTTGTCGATCTCCCAGGTCTCCACCGGCACAGTGGCGTCCCAGAACAACCCGCCGCCGAGGTCGTCGACGGTCTGGTTGATCGCGAGGCGGCCGATGTAGCGCAGCAACCCGGCGGTGTGCGCCTCGTCCGGCGACACCTCGCCGGTCTCGCGCGCGAGCTCCTCGAGGAACAGCCCCTGGAAAAGGCTCTCCGCCCAGAAATCCTCCGCGGCGATGCCGTAGCTGCCGAGGTCGCGCCCGGCGGCGAGGTGCGCCACGGCGTGGTTGAGCAGCCGGACACCCTCGCGGAAGCCGATCTTCTGCAGCGCGCGGTCGAGCGAGGACACCCGTTCGCCCGCGCCGTAGAAGGCGCTGTTCGAGCCGCGGATGATGTCGGCCGCGAGCGCGGCGTCGCTCCGGATCAGCGCGACGATGTCGTCGAGTTCGGCGTTGGGGTCGCGCAGCAGCAGGAGGGCCTTGCTGAGCACGCGCGGGGCGGGCGAGAACCGCTCGATCTTGAGGATGGCCGCGAGGAATTGGTCCTTGGTCGGTTTCACGATGGGAGACGGGTTGCGGAACAGGGAAAGTTGGCGGCGGCGCGGGCGCCGGCGATGCCCGCGCCGAGGCCCACGTCGGCCGGGGTGCGGGCGGCGTCGAACGCGACGAGCCCGGGGATGTCGATGATGAGGGCCACGCGGCCGTCGCCGAGCACGGTGGCGCCGGTGAAGACGTCGACGCGCCGGCCGAGCCACCCGAGCGACTTGAGCACGGTCTGGTGGTTGCCGAGCACCTCGTCGACGGCGAGGCCGACCCGTTTGTCCCCGAGCTCGACGACGACCACCCGCTCGATGGGCGGCGGCTCGCCATCGTATTCAAAGACTTCGCGCAGGCGCAGGTACGGCAGCAGCTCCCCGCGCAGGGCGACGACGTTGCGGCCGTTGGCGGCCAGGCGGCGGTCGCGACGCAGCTCGATCGTCTCCCGCGCGCTGCCGAGCGGGAGGATGTAGCGGTCCCCGGCGACGCGCACCATCAGGCCCTCGATGATCGCGAGCGTGAGCGGCAGCGACAGGCGGATCTCCGCCCCGCGGCCGGGCCGGCTGTGCAGCTCGATCGTGCCGCGGAGCGCCTCGATGCTGCGCTTCACCACATCGAGCCCCACGCCCCGGCCGGACACTTCCGAGATCTTGTCGGCGGTCGAGAAGCCCGGGAGAAAGATGTACTGGTGGATCTCGTGCTCGGAGGGGGTCGCCTCGGCCGCGAGCAGGCCGCGCTCGATCGCCTTCGCGCGGATCTTGGCGGCGTCGAGCCCGCGGCCGTCGTCGGCCACGACGATCCACACGCGGTCGCCGCGCTGTTCGGCGCGCAGGGTGAGCGTGGCGGTGCGCGGTTTGCCGGCGGCGAGGCGCGCCTCGGGCGGTTCGCAGCCATGGTCGAGGCTGTTGCGCACCAGGTGCATCAACGGATCGGCCAGCTGCTCGAGCATCGTCTTGTCCATCTCCGTCTCGGCGCCTTCGATCACGAGCCGCACCTCCTTGCCCAGATCGCGCGACAGGTCGCGGGTGAGCCGATGAAACTTCGCGAACGTCTCCCCGATCGGCATCATCCGCACGCCGAGCACCACGTCGCGCAGCTCGAAGGCGAGCCGCTGCAGCCCTTCGGCGGCGCCCTGCAGCATCGGCGGCAGCTCGCGCACCGCCGCGCAGCCCTCGCTCACCTGGGACTTCAGGATCACGAGCTCGCCCACGAGGTTGACGAGCTTGTCCAGCTTGTCGGCGGAGACACGGAGCATCTCGCGCTTGGCGACCGCCATCGCGGCGGACGCGGCGGCGCCGGCCTCCTTGCGCTGGTCGGCCGGGGTGGACTTTGCCACAGCGGCGACGGCGGCGGGCGGGCCGGAGGGTTCCCGGTCGATCCGCGGCTGCGCGTCGATGGCGAACATGAACGTCTCCTCGATCCGCTCGCGCGGCGCCGTCGTGCGGAGGCGCAGGCGCCAGAGGCCGGGTTGGTCGTGGCTCGATGGTGACGATACAACTTCGTGGCCGCCAAGGGCGCCGAGGTCGTCGAGGATCAGCTGCAGTCCGCCCGGTGCGGCAAGCAGCCGCGGCGTGGCGGAGAACTCCACGTGCCAGTCCACGGCGGCCGGCGGGGGCTCGGCAGGGGCGATCTCGAGGTCGCAGTCGTCCGCGATGAAACAGAAGATGGCGCGGAGCGCGGCCTCGTCGGCCGCGGTGGTGACGCGCACGTTCCAGCCCAGGTGGCACTGCTCGGCCTCAAGCTCGGCGAGCGGCGGAAGCGCGTCCGTCACCGCCTCGATCTCGCAGGGGCCGAGCGCGCGGAGCTGGTCGAGAAACATCCCGGGGTCGACGCCCTGGAGGAACACGCCGGGGTGCGGCCGGAAACGGATCCGCCAGCATTGTGCGACCGGTGCGTCGCTCCGTGCCGGCGCCGCGGCGACCGGGCGACGGCCGTCCGCCGTTTTCGCCGGCAGGTGGTGCAGGAGCGCCTGCAGGTCCGGGTCCGCGGCGGCGAGCAC
>JAEZSJ010000176.1 GCA_023443985.1 Verrucomicrobiota bacterium
CGTGAACCTATTTGGTCGGACCGGGCGAGGCGCTTCGGGGTGGGACGGTCGGCGCGGTTGGTTGCCGCCCAGCCACCGCCGCGGGTCCCAAGTTCAACTGGTCGCAAGTGCGGCGAGCAGCGCAGCCATCCGAGTATTGAGCGCGAGGAAACGCTCCGGCTGCGCCAGCATCGCCTCCGGTGTCTGCACAAACGGCCCCGGACTCGCCAAGTCACCCACGGAGCCGGCGATCAACTCCCGCGCCGACGCCTCCGTCGTCTCGAGGTGAAATTGCAGACCGAGCACACGTGGGCCGACGGCGATCGCCTGGTTCAGGCAGGCCTCGCTGCGCGCCAGCCGCACCGCGCCGGGCGGCAGGTCGAAGGTTTCGCCGTGCCACTGGAAAACCTCGCTCCCGTCGGGCAGCGCCGCGCCGAGCGGATGCGCCGCTGCGCCGGGTTCGCGCATGAGTTTCCACCAGCCGATCTCCTTCACGGCGTTCTTGTACACCCGTGCGCCGAGCGCGCTGGCGATCAGCTGCGCACCGAGGCACACGCCGAGCACGTGTTTGCCCGCCACGATGGCGCTGCGCACGAGCGCCTTCTCCGGCACCAGCCACGGCAGTTCGCGCTCGTCGTTCACGCTCATCCCGCCGCCCATCACCACGAGCCAGTCGAAATCTCCCAATACCGGCAGCGGGTCGCCCCGGTACAGGTGGGTCGACGCGATCGCGTCGCCACGTCCCAGAAACCAGGGCTCCATGCTCCCCATTCCCTCGAACGGCTCGTGTTGCAGGCAGTGAACTCGCATGCCCGATTCGCTGCACGAAACATGCCGCAGTGGGACGCAAGATGGGGGTTCAGATATCGTCCGGTCCCAACCAGCGAAATGCCACGATCCGGAACCGCCGTCCGAGCGCCCGGTTGTCCGCCAGCGATGCCGGCCAGGCCATGGCGTCCTCGTCGGCGTCGATGTATTCCGGGAGTCGCTGCACCATCGCCTCGCACCACGCCCGCGCAGCCACCCGATCCGGATCGCCGGCCTCGAGCGCCGGGTTGAGCGCCTCCGCCGCCACACGGATCGTGAACGTGTCCGAGCGCACCGCGAGCACCGGCGCGAGGGTGTTCAGCACCGCCGCCTGCGACAACCAGTTCGCGGAGAAACGCGCGGGCGCCACTCCGCCGATGTCGCCGAGGCAGTCGGCGCGGCTGTTGAGTCCCGCGGCGTCGATCGAATCCTGCAACACGCCGCTGTTCACGAACTCCGCCAGCGAGCGAAACGGGCGAGGCCGTGCAGCTATGCGCTGCGTCAGCTCCTGCGCCAGCCGCTGCACCGACTCATCGGAAAAGCATCTCACACCCCGCGCCGCGGCGGGCGCATACGGCGCCGACTGGGCGAATACGAGAAATGGATTCTCCAGGTCCGCCGTCGTCCCGTCGGCGGCCGACCAGCCGAGCACAGCCCGGCCGAGCACCACCGTCCACGCCACTGGCGAGACCGAATTCACATTGAACATCCCTTCGACACCCAGATGCCGCGCCGCGCCCAGCCCCCCCAGCTCCGTCGCGCTCGGCGCCGCGCCTTCGCCATCGAGCCCACGGTGCCGCACGTGCGGCAGTCGCTGGCCGGGCATCCAACTTTCCGCCACGGGATTGAAGAACGCCTCGTCGAAGACCGCATTGCGCGCTCCCCCCCACGGATTGCCCACGCTGAACGGCCGTTCGCCCGGCACCGACAGCTGCGCCAGCGCCGCGATGCTCAGGTTGCGCTGCACCGTGAAGTCGCACGCCGCGAATCCGCCGCCCACCGCGAACAGCTCGCCGCTCGCGAACTGTGCCGGCACCGCAGCGGCGCTCGCCGCCGGGTCCGCACCCGCCGATTTCCAGAACGTCTCCGCATACGCAATTCGCGCTCCCTTCAGATCCGGCCCAGCCTCCCGCGGCGCCGCCGGATCGATCCATTCGGCCCACGTCGTTCGGCTCGGATCGAGCCGCCAGTGGTAACTCACGCCCAACCGGGCCACGGCTTGGGCTCCCGCGGCGAACGGCGCATCGCCCGGCACCGACCATCCGCCCGGTGCACACTGCCTGGCGAACGCTGCGCTCGGAAACCCATCGAGCACCGTCAGCGGTGCCGCCCCATCGCTCGCCATCGCCCCGAACAACTCCAGCCGCAGAACCCGCCCCGCGTCCGCTCCCGCCGCGATGCGCAGCACATCGTCGCTCCCGTCGCCCGGCGTCGGATCGTCGAGCTTCAGTCCGCAATCCCACGTTGTCTCGACCCCGGTTTCGACGACCACCGTCTGTCCGGCGCCAACGTCTCCGGCCAAGTCGACCACAATCTCCCTCGCCGGTCCCAGCAGGTTCCGCAGGTCGACCTCGCCGGCCACGCCGGCCGGCCCACTCACCTGTAGCACCGGCAGCCCCGTGTCGCCCAGGACTCCCCCCGTGCGCCGCCCGCCAATCCGCACCCGGAAGTCGGCGACACCGCTCGGCGTCGAGGCGAGCGGCAGGTTGAACGGATTCCAGAGCTCCAGCCGCAACCGGCAGCCGATGAACAGCCTCGCGCCGCCATCCTCGCGATACGGCACGAAGTCCAGCGCCCACTCGGTCACGATCGGCTTGATCTGCGCCGTCGGTTCGCCGCTCGCCGCCGTGCCGCCCGTCACCGGCAGCCGCCCGGCGACCGGGCGGAACCGCTC
>JAEZSJ010000238.1 GCA_023443985.1 Verrucomicrobiota bacterium
GGCGGCCGACTACCTCGGCATGGCGATCGCCAGCTACGAATGGATGGCCGCGATCACGCTGGTGGTGGTGGCGTTCTTCTTCCTCCCGTACTTCCTGCGCACGGGCATCTTCACCATCCCGCAGTTCCTCGAGCACCGGTACAACCCGGCGGCGCGCACGATCATGGCGGCCGCCACGATGATCCTGCTCATCGGCGTGTCGCTCACGGGCGTCATCTACGCCGGTGCGCTGACGATGAGCGAGTTGTTCGCCAACTACAGCTTCTTCGGCGTCACGCTCACGCTCACGAACTGGTGCTGGATCATCGGCATGGTCGCCGCCGTCTACATCGCCGCCGGCGGGCTCAACGCCTCCGCCTGGGCCGACCTGATCCAAGGCATCGCGCTGATCATCTGCGGCGCGATCATCGCCTATTTCGCCATGACCAAGCTCGGCGAGACGCCCGTCGCCGCGCTCACCGCCGGAAGCGCCAATCCCGACACCGTGGCCGACGGCGCCGGCGGCTTCACCAAGCTCCTCGCCCTCAACCGCGACAAGCTCAGCATGATCCTGCCCTCGGGCGACAAGAACATCCCCTGGACCGCGCTTATCATCGGACTCTGGATACCGAACTTCTACTACTGGGGCCTCAACCAGTACATCACGCAGCGCATCCTCGGCTCCGCGTCCCTGCGGGAGGGCCAGAAGGGCATCGTGTTCGCCGCGGCGATGAAGCTCGTCATCCCCTTCATCATCGTCATCCCCGGCATCATCGCCTTCAACCTCTACAGCAAGGACCTCGCCGCCGCCCAGGAACGGGTCAACGAGCGCATGATCCTGCGCGAGGTCGGCGACAAGGGGTCGAAGACGTTCTTCGTCGTCGACGAGAAATGGGTCGGCCAACACGCCGACCTCGGCGTCCAGGTCGCGGCGCACAACGCCGCCGTCCGCGCCGCCGGCGGCGAGATCAAGGAGGTGCAAGTGAAGAGTGGCTACAAGTTCGACGCCGCCCTGAACCTTCTCATCAAGAACCTTCTGCCGCAGAACTCCGGTCTGGTGGGCTTCGTGCTCGCCGCCCTGCTCGGCGCGATCGTCAGCTCGCTCGCCGCCGTGCTCAACGCCGCCTCCACCATCTTCACGATGGACATCTACCAGCGCACGATCGCCCCGCAGGCCTCGCAACGGCGCCTGGTCACGTTCGGCCGCATCTCGGTGGGCGTCTTCGCGGTGATCGGCTGCCTCGTCGCGCCGAACCTCGACAAGTTCGGCTCGATCTTTGCGTACATCCAGGAGTTCCAAGGCTACGCGTCGCCGGGCATCCTCGCGGTGTTCGTGTTCGGCTTCATCAACCGCCGGGCGCCGGGCTACACCGGCGTGGTCGGCCTGCTGCTCAATCCGGTTCTCTTCCATATCCTCAAGGTCGCCGCGCCCGGCCTTGCGTTCCTCGACCGCATGGCCGTCTGCTTCGGCACGGTGCTCGTCGTGATGTGGGTCATCGGCCTCATCAAGCCGCTGGCCGAGCCGGTCGTCTTCAAGAGCAACACCAAGCTCGACCTCACCGCCTCCGCCGGGTCCAAGACCGCCGGCATCGTGGTCGTGGTCGCAACGCTGATCCTCTATGTGATCTTCAGCCCGCTTGGCATCGCGCGCTGAGCGGCCGTTCGCCCTCCTGTCCCTCCGCCCGGTGGCCTGTGCCACCGGGCTTTTTGTTTGTTCGGGCTCGTCGCGGCGGGGCGGCGTGACAGGCTCCCCCCATGGCTGAGGAAGCCCTCTCCGGCGGCTTTGTGAACGCCCAGGTCGTGCGGGTCGGCGACACCGTGCGCCGGCAGGCGGGGCCGTGGACACCGACCATCCACCGCCTGCTCCACCATGTGCGCGCCCGCGGCGTGGACTGGGTGCCGGAGCCGCGCGGGTTGGACGAGCGCGGTCGCGAGGTGTTGACGTTCATCCCGGGCGACGTGCCGCACTCGATGCCGGAGTGGATCTGGTCCGAGGCGGTGCTTGTCGACGTGGCGGTCGCCCTCCGGCAGTGGCACGACGCCACGGCGGATTTTGCGGGGGAGGGCGCCGTGTGGGGATTCGAAGCCCACGCGCCTGCGGAGGTGGTCTGCCACAACGACTTCGCCCCGTACAACGGCGTGTTCCGCGCGGGCCGGTTTGCCGGCGCGATCGACTTCGACCTCTGCTCGCCGGGGCCGCGGTTGTGGGATCTGGCGTATACGGCGTATCGTTACGCGCCGCTGCTGCCCCCCGCCGGCACCCCGGCGGCGGCACGGGCGGGCGGGGAGGGTTCGCACTTCGGACCCGGCGAGCAACGGGCCCGGCTGGAGACCTTTCTCACCGCCTACGCCGGCGCGGGCGTGGAACCGCGACGCTACGGCTGCGCGGAGCTGCGGTCGTGGGCGGTGCGGCGGCTGTGGGCGATCGCCGACTGGAACGACCGCCATTTCGGCGGCGATCCGGCGCACCTTCTGGCGGACAGCGGCCGGGTCTACCGCGCCCACGCCCGGTGGATCGTCGAGAATGGCGATTGCTGATCCGCCGTGTCATGGTGGCGGCTGCGGCGGGGAGGGGGCGCGGGCCGTCGGGCGGCGGATCGCCGCGGCTGGATGCAAAACGGAGGTTTTCTCCTATGCTCCGCGCCGCTACCCATGAACATCCTCAACTCCCTCGCGCCGGTGTTCCGGCTCGGCGGGGCGCTCGTCGCCACCGCCTGTTTCACCCTTGCCGCCTCCGGCGCCGACCACGCGGCCCATGCCGGCCACGCCCATAAGGCCCCGAAGATCACCGCGGCGGTGGCCGTGCTTCATCCCACCCAGGGCAACGAGGTCCGGGGCACGGTGCATTTCACCAAGGTCGACGGCGGCGTGCGGGTCGTGGCGGAGGTTACAGGCCTCACTCCGGGGCTGCACGGTTTCCACGTGCACGAATTCGGCGACGCCACTTCGCCCGACGGCTCCGCCGCCGGCGGTCATTTCAACCCGGGCGAGGCGCCCCACGGCGGCCATGACTCGGCGGAACGGCACGCCGGCGACTTCGGCAATCTCGAGGCCGACTCCTCCGGGCGCGCGCGACTCGACCGGGTCGATCCGATGCTCAAGCTCGCGGGCCCGCATTCGATCATCGGCCGTGGTCTGATCGTGCACGCCGCGCCGGACGACCTGAAGAGCCAGCCCACCGGCAATGCCGGCGGTCGCGTCGCCTGCGGCGTGATCGGCGTGGCGAAAGGTCCCTGATTCGTGCGACGGCGCGGAACGCGACTCTCCACCGCGGCGCCGCCCCGGCGCGATCCGCCGGCAGCGGCCGCCGTAAACCCAATCCAATAGTTGCCGATCCGACCGCCGCCCCCCCTGAGCAGCCGCCCGCGGCGGGCGGCGGAAAGCGTGTCTGC
>JAEZSJ010000209.1 GCA_023443985.1 Verrucomicrobiota bacterium
CTTGAACACCGCGTGCAATCGAGGGTCGGTGCCCGGCGTTGGCAAGCTCGGCGGTGGGTGATGCCCCTCGTTTGGGGGCGCGGCCGTGCGGTGCGGTGCACGGCGGCCGGGCTCGGGGTGTTTCCCTAGCTCGACCCGGTCCGTTTGGCCCGACCGCGCTGGGGACCGATATCCCTAGTGCCGGACCACCGGCACCTCTGCGTGAATGCCGCCAATCGACCGCCCGACGATCTGGCGCCGCCCGCCGGCGCCGGGGAGGAACGCGCCCCGACGGAACCGCCCGCCACGTTCACCCAGGTCCGCATCTGTCGCGGGCCGGGTTGCGCGAAGACCGAGGTGGAGCGGCTGCGCGCGGAGCAGCAGCGGCTGTGGCGCGAAATCGCGGAGGTCAACCGGCAGCTCGCCGAGAAACAGCGCGCGTTGCAGGCGAGCGGTGCGGCGGCCGAGCCCGATCCGGCGTTGGCGGCGGCGGAGCGGCAGCGCGCGGAGGCGCAGCGGTTGGAGAGCCTCGGCGCGTTGGCCGGCGGGCTCGCCCACCAGTTCAACAATCTGCTCACCGTGATCGGCGGCCATGTCGGTCTGGCCGCGCTCGATGCGGCGCCGGGGTCGAACCTCGCCCATTCCCTCGGGGAGATCCGGCAGGCGACCCACCGCGCGGCGGATCTGTGCCGCCGGATGCTCGACGCCGCCGGCCACTCGTTCGCGGTGCGCCGGGAGCTGGAGCCGCAGGCGCTCGTGGAGGCGACTTTCAACCTGGTCGGCCGCTCGGCCCCGGGTCGTTGCCCGGTCGACTATGTGCCGGCGCTCCATCCGCTGCCGCGGGTGCGCGGGGTCTCGGCTCAGCTCCAACAGGCGTTTGCGGCCCTGTTGCACAACGCCTTCGAGGCGGTCGGCGGCTGTGAGGGCGGCGTGCGGGTGGTCGTGTACGACCTGCCGCTCGAGTCGCGGGCGGCCACCGCGCTCTCCTCCCCGGTCCCGGCCGGGCGCTACGTCTGTTTCGAGGTCAGCGACACCGGGGTCGGCGTGCCCCCTGCGATCCTGCCGCGGATCTACGAACCGTTCTTCACCACCAAGGGCGCCGGCCGGGGACTCGGGCTCGCCGTGGCGGCCGGCGTGGCGCGGGCGCATGGCGGCGGGATCGGCGTGGCGCGGCACGGCGTGCGCGGCACGACGTTCCGCCTGTACCTGCCCGCCCTGCCGACCGGGACCTAGGGACGGCGCCGCGGGAAGTGCCCGCCGCGGCGTAGCCGATGCATGGATCGGCCGATTCCATGCAAACGCCGGAGCCATCCCGGCCTTGCGTGGTCGCGGGCGCTCGGCTTTATCCGCCACCCGTGAAACCACGCAAAGTTGCCATTCTCACCGCGGGCGGCCTCGCCCCCTGTCTCAGCTCCGCCATCGGCGGCCTCATCGAGCGCTACACCGAGATCGCGCCGGAGATCGAAATCATCGCCTACCGCGGCGGCTACAAGGGCCTGCTGCTCGGCGACAGCTACAAGGTCACTCCCGAGGTGCGGGCCAACGCCCACGTTCTCCACCGCTACGGCGGCAGCCCGATCGGCAACAGCCGCGTGAAGCTCACCAACGTGAAGGACTGCGTGAAGCGCGGCCTCGTGAAGGAGGGCCAGGACCCGCAGAAGGTCGCGGCCGACCAGCTCATCAAGGACGGCGTCGACATCCTCCACACCATCGGCGGCGACGACACCAACACCGCCGCGGCCGACCTCGCCGCGTTCCTCGCGAAGAACAACTACGCCCTCACGGTCATCGGCCTGCCGAAGACGATCGACAACGACGTCTATCCGATCCGCCAGTCGCTCGGCGCGTGGACGGCCGCCGAGCAGGGCGCGCGCTATTTCAAGAACGTCGTCGCCGAGCACGGCGCGAATCCCCGCATGCTCATCATCCACGAGGTGATGGGCCGCAACTGCGGCTGGCTCACCGCCGCCACCGCCGCCGAGTACCGCAAGCTGCTCGCGCAGGGCGAATACGTGCCCGGCCTCGGCCTCGCCAAGGAGCGCCTCGACGTGCACGCCGTCTTCATCCCCGAGATGCACGTGAACCTCACCGCCGAGGCGTCGCGCCTCAAGGCGATCATGGACCGGGGCGACAACGTGAACATCTTCATCTCCGAGGCCGCCGGCGTGGAGTCGATCGTCGCCGAGATGCAGGCCAAGGGCCTCGAGGTGCCGCGCGACGCCTTCGGTCACGTGAAACTGGATGCCGTGAACCCCGGCAAGTGGTTCGGCGACCAGTTCGCCAAGATGCTCGGTGCCGAGAAGACGCTCGTGCAGAAGAGCGGCTATTTCGCCCGCGCCGCCGCCGCGAACATCGACGACCTCCGCCTCATCAAGAGCTGCACCGACCTCGCCGTCGAATGCGCGCTGCGCCGCGAGGGCGGCGTGATCGGCCACGACGAGGACAAGGGCAACGTGCTCCGCGCGATCGAGTTCCCGCGCATCAAGGGTGGCAAGCCCTTCGACATCGACACGCCGTGGTTCGGCGAGTTGCTCGCGGCGATCGGCCAGCCCAAGGGCGGCAAGGTCGACGTGAAGCACTGAGAGCTGTCGCGCCGCGGGCCCGGCCGGAGCGCCGGGCCCGCGTGCGCATCGATTTCCCGATTACAGGGATTGCGCCGCGCCCCGCGCGCGCCACGCTCCGGTGAGGCCATGAAACCGCTCCTGTGCGCGCTGTCGCTGGTGTTCGCCCTCCTCGTTGGTGAAACGGTTCTGCGGGCGCAGCCGCTGCCGGAGGAGCTGGCGGGCTTCGTGAAACAAGCCGGGCGTGGCGACACCTTGGCCATGATCAGCCTCGGCCTCGCATACCACCAGGGCGAGGGGGTGCCGCAGGATTACGCCAAGGCGATGGACTGGTATCTCAAGGCGTACGCGAAGAAGGACGGCGACGCGCTCAACAACATTGGAGTGATGTACCGGGACGGCCTCGGCGTCTCCAAGAACGAGAAGGTGGCGTATCTATTGTTCCTGGCGGTCCACATGGAAGGGTTGGGGACCGAGGCCACCCAGTATCGGGCTGGGCGCAACCTGTCGCGTCTCGCGGACTCGCTGCCGCAGGAGTCGGTCTTCGAGGCGCTCTCGTACACGTGGGCCTATGTTGATCAGATCGTCCGGAGCCGTGGGCAGGACCTCGCGATCGGTCCCGACGTGCTCCCGGCGAAGCACCGGCCGAGAATTCGGGACAACAACTGGTGGATGGAGACGGAGCGCAAGGGCATGGATTTCGCCTCGCCGCCGCCTTGGGACCGGGTGGTACCGAGATAACAGGCTTTCGCCGGGGCGGCGGTTCCTTGGCCTTTGCTGAGCCCGAGGAGCAGATCTCGCTGGACCGGTATACGGCCACAGCGGAGGAGGTGAAGGCGCCTGACGGACCCGCGCCGACCGAGTCAGAATGGCGGTCGAGGTAGTGCGGCGACGGATCTATGCGCCGGAGAGAAGCGAGTCGCCGTAGCGAGCAGGACCACGTCGGCGCCGTGGCCTACAGGAGATCCATTCCTGAGTTTCTGAGTTCCAGATTCTCCGGTTTCAGCCGCGTGGGTCTTAATCCGCGAAGGTCTGTTTGCCGTGGACTTGGAGGTGGGCGCGGATGGCGGCCAGGAACACATCGCCGAAACGCTCGAGCTTCCGTTCGCCCACGCCGGTGATGCCGCTCATCTCGGTGGGCGTGCTCGGGTAGAAACGCGCCATCTCGCGGAGCGTAGTGTCGCCGAAGACTATATATGCGGGGACTTCGAGCTCGGCGGCGAGCTTCTGGCGGTGCTCGCGGAGGCGTTCGAAGAGGATCTCGTCGTAGTCGAAGTCGCCGCGGCGGGCGCGCGCCTGGCGGTCGCGCTTCGGTTTCACGACCGCGCGGGGCTTGGCGAGGGTGACGGCGGTGCGGGTGCGGAGGAGTTCGCGGCCGGCGTCGGTGAGGGAGACGACGGGCATCTCGAGTCCGAGTTCGAGGTAACCGAGGCGGAGGAGTTCGCGGCCGAGGTGCATCCACTCGTGTTCGGTGGTGTCGGCGCCGATGCCCCAGGTGGTGAGCTGGTTGTGGCCGAGTCGGTCGGTCTTGTCGTTGGCGTGGCCGCGGAGGACATCGACGGCGTGCTTCAGGCCCATGTCGAAGCCGCTGGCGGCGCGGATGCGATAGACGCAGGAGAGGAGCTTCTGGGCGGGGACGGTGGCGTCGTAGGTCTCGAGGGGCGAAAGGCAGTTGTCGCAGGCGCCGCAGTCGCAGGCCTGGAAGCTCTCGCCGAAGTAGCCGAGCAGGCCGACGC
>JAEZSJ010000285.1 GCA_023443985.1 Verrucomicrobiota bacterium
CGCTGGCCGACGCCATCGCCGCGGCGCTCGGTTGCGATGGCGAGGAACCGGTGCCCACGCCGGCCGGGGAACTGCCGCTGCGCACCGCGCTCGTGCGCAACTTCGACCTCGGAAAACCAACGCCGGAACTGCTCGCCGCCTGCGGGCTGGAGCCGGCTGCGACGCTGCATCATGTGATCGATGCGGTCGCGACGCCGGGGGCGAGACGACTCGCCCCCGGCGAGTTCGCTCGGCTCCTGCGACCGCTGCAGCCCCGCCTGTATTCAATCTCCTCGTCGCCCAAGGCATTTCCGGGCCAGGTGCACCTGACGGTAGGCGCGGTGCGCTACGAGTTGCACGGGCGGCGGCGGCATGGGGTAGCGTCGACGTTTCTCGCCGATCGCGCGCTCAACATCGGCTCGGCCGGCGTGTACGTGCACGCGAACCGCAACTTCCGGCTGCCTGCCGCGGGCGCCACGCCGGTGATCCTGATCGGGCCCGGCACGGGCATCGCGCCGTTCCGCGCCTTCCTCGGCGAACGCCGCGCGACCGGGGCGACCGGCCGCAACTGGCTGTTCTTCGGCGACCAGCGCGAGGCGACGGATTTCCTCTACCGCGACGAACTGCTCGCGTGGCGCGACGACGGGCTGCTCACGCGGCTCGATCTCGCGTGGTCGCGCGACCAGGCGGACAAGCTCTACGTGCAGCACCACATGCTCGCGCAGGCCGCGGAGCTGTGGGCGTGGCTCGAGGCCGGCGCGCACGTGTACGTGTGCGGCGACGCGAGCCGCATGGCGAAGGATGTGCACGCCGCGCTGCTGCGGGTGATCGAGAGCGCGGGCGGACGAACGCCGGAGGCCGCGGCGGAGTACGTCGACACGCTCGCGGCCAGCCGCCGCTATCAACGCGACGTTTATTGAAACCGATCGCGAGCCCCGCGACTTGGCGTGGCGGAGCGCTCAGCGGAGGGTCGGCCGGCGGCCGGACGAGCGGGCGGAGGAGTGGCGGGCGCCGGAGTCGTCGTCGCGGCTGAAGAGCGCGATCTTCGCGGCCTTCGTCAGCCGGGCGGCCAGGGCGAAGGGCGTGATATTGCGGGCGAGGCTGAGCGCGCTCGCGTAGAGCGAGGTGCGCGGGGCGGTGGTGGTGCGGCCCTCCGCGGGATCGAAGACGTGCGAGCCGGTGGCGTCCTGGTAGACGAGCACGGTGTGGCCGCGCTGGCCCTCGGCGGTGTCGGCGTAGTACGAGAGCAGGCAACCATCGGTGATGCCGGCTTCGCGTTCGAGGCGGCGGGATTCGGCCACGCTCTGGATGAAACAGCCGTTGGGCAGCTCGCCGGTGCTGGAGGAGATCGTGGCGAGCTCCGCGGCGTCGCACTCGCGGAAGGTCGTGTACGCGGGGTCGATGTGCTGCAGGAGTGGGAGCAGGTCGCGGCGCTCCGCGGCGACGTTGTTCCAGTGGCGCGAGAGACTCTGGGTGCCATCGGCGGGGCGGTAGATCCAGAGGGCGTTGGCGAATTCGAAGACGAGGGCCTCGTCGGCCGGTCGGGCGGAGTCGCTGCTCGCGAGCCGGAGGATCGCGGACCAGTGGGCGTCGCCGAGCTCGGCGCGGGCGCGCAGGAGATGCGAAAGTGTCGCCGGCGCGGCTTCACCGAAGGCGAGCGGCAAGGCGATCAGGAGGAGGACGAGGGCGCGGAGGGCACGGAGCATCTTCACGACGGTGATAACTCCGCAGCCGCGAAAAAGTCGCAGAAACTGGACCGGCGGCGGTTTTCCGGGACGGGCGGCCGGGCGCGGGCGCCGCGGGGCATCGCCACGCGGGCCGCGCAGCGCGGACGAAAGCAAGACGGCCGCGGTGGGGAACCGCGGCCGTCGCAAAAGAAACGGGGGGAAGTTGGGCGCAGGTCGCGCCCGAACGGCTCAGGGCAGGTCGGTCGTGCCCATCAGGTAGCGATCGCACTCACGGGCGGCGGCGCGGCCCTCGTTGATGGCCCAGACGACGAGACTCTGGCCGCGACGGCAATCGCCGGCGGCGAAGACGCCCTTCGCGTTGGTCTCGAACTTGCCGTACTCGGCCTTGATGTTCGAGCGCGGGTCGGACTCGAGCTTGAAGTCCTTGAGCAGCGCCTGTTCGGGCCCGAGGAAGCCCATGGCGAGGAAGACGAGCTGCGCGGGCAGCACCTTCTCGGTGCCGGGCTGTTCCTGCGGGATGAACTGGCCCTTGTCGTTCTTCGTCCACTTCACCTCGACGGTGTGAACCTCCTTCACCTGGCCGGCGGCGTCGCCGACGAACTTCTTCACCGTGGTGAGATAGGTGCGCGGATCGGCGCCGAACTTCGCGGCGGCCTCCTCCTGGCCGTAGTCGACCTTGAGGGTCTTCGGCCACTCGGGCCAAGGGTTGTCGGGCTGCCGCTCGAGCGGCGGCTTCGGGAGGATCTCGATCTGGCGGACGCTCTTGCAGCCTTGGCGGATGGCGGAGCCGACGCAGTCGGTGCCGGTGTCGCCGCCGCCGATGACGATGACATCCTTGTCTCGCGCGTGGATGGCGGAGGCGTCGGCGTTGAGGGCCATGACGGCCTTGGTGTTGGCGGTGAGGTACTCGATCGCGAAGTGCACGCCCTTGAGCTGGCGGCCCTCGACCGGGAGGTCGCGCGCCTGGGTGGCGCCGGTGCAGACGACGATGGCGTCGAACTCCTTGTGGAGCATCTCGGGCTCGACGTTTTCGCCGACGTTGGCGTTGCAGATGAACTTCACGCCCTCCTGTTCGAGCAGCTTGAGGCTGCGCAGGACGACCTCCTGCTTGTCGAGTTTCATGTTCGGGATGCCGTACATGAGCAGGCCGCCGGGGCGATCGGCGCGCTCGAAGACGGTGACGCTGTGGCCGACCTTGTTGAGTTGGGCGGCGGCGGAGAGGCCGGCGGGGCCGGAGCCGATCACCGCGACCTTCTTGCCGGTACGGACCTTCGGGGGCTCGGGCAGGACCCAGCCCTCGGACCAGCCGCGGTCGCTGATCGCGCACTCGATGTTCTTGATCGTGACCGGCGGGTTGATGATGCCGAGCGTGCAGGAGCCCTCGCAGGGGGCGGGGCAGACGCGGCCGGTGAACTCCGGGAAGTTGTTCGTGTGGTTGAGACGACGGAGCGCCTCGCGCCAGAGGCCGCGATAGACGAGGTCGTTCCACTCGGGGATCAGGTTGTGGATCGGGCAACCCGAGGCCATGCCGCTGATCAATTTGCCCGTGTGGCAGAAGGGGATGCCGCAATCCATGCAGCGCGCGCCCTGGCTGCGGAGTTTCTTCTCCTCCATGTGGAGGTGAAACTCCTTCCAGTCGCGCACGCGCTCGAGCGGCGGACGGTCGACGGGAACTTCGCGCAGGTATTCGATGAATCCGGTTGGCTTGCCCATGGGAAAGGAGGCGGGGATCTGAGTGTTGAAATTTGGGAGGTGAGGTGCGGCGGGCGCGGGGCGCCCAGCCGCCTTAGTTGCCGCCGACGCGGGAGGTGTCGCGGGCGTTTTCCTCGAAGGCGGCCATGACGGCCTCCTCGCCGGTGAAACCCTGGCCCTGCGCGCGTTCGATGCAGGCGAGCATGCGCTGGTAGTCCTTCGGGAGCACGCGGACGAACTTCGATTCGTAGGTGGACCACCCGGCGAGGATGGCCCAGGCGCGGTCGCTGCCGGTGAGCTTGCCGTGCTTCTCGATGAGCGCGCGCACCTCGGCGATCTCGGCGGGTTTGGTGAGCGGCTCGAGGCCGACCATCTGCTTGTTCACGCGGGAGGCGAAGTCGCCCTGCTCGTCGAGCACGTAGGCGATGCCGCCGGACATGCCGGCCGCGAAGTTGCGTCCGGTCCGCCCGAGCACGATCACACGGCCGCCGGTCATGTACTCGCAACCGTGGTCGCCGACGCCCTCGACGACGGCGTTCACGCCGGAGTTGCGGACGCCGAAACGTTCGCCGGCCATGCCGCGGATGAAGGCTTCGCCGGAGGTCGCGCCGTAGAGGCCGACGTTGCCGACGATGATGTTCTCCTCGGCGGCGAAGGTGGAACCGGCGGGCGGATACACGATGATACGTCCGCCCGAGAGGCCCTTGCCCACGTAGTCGTTGGCGTCGCCCTCGAGGGTGAACGTCATGCCCTTCGGCATGAAGGCGCCGAAGCTCTGGCCGGCGGAGCCGGTGAACTTGATGCGGATGGTGTCTTCGGGCAGGCCGGCGGCGCCGTGGCGGCGGGTGACCTCGCTGCCGGTGATGGTGCCGACAACGCGGTGGACATTGCGGATCGGCAGCTCGGCGGAGACCTTCTCGCCCCGGTCGATCGCGGGCTGGCAGAGCGGGAGGATCCGGGTGAGGTCGAGCGACTTGTCGAGGCCGTGGTCCTGCGTGGTCTGGCAATAGCGGCCGACCTCGGGGCCCGCCTCGGGCTGGTAGAGGATGTTCGAGAGGTCGAGGCCCTTGGCCTTCCAGTGCTGGATGGCCTGGCGCATCTCGAGCCGGTCGGAGCGGCCGACCATCTCCTCGAGGGTGCGGAAGCCGAGCTGCGCCATGAGCTCGCGGACCTCGGTGGCGATGAACGTCATGAAGTTCACGACGTGCTCCGGCTTGCCCTGGAACTTCTCGCGCAGCTTCGGATCCTGCGTGGCGACACCGACCGGGCAGGTGTTCAGATGGCAGGCGCGCATCATGATGCAGCCCATGCTGACGAGCGGGCCGGTGGCGAAACCGAACTCCTCGGCGCCGAGCAGCGCGGCGATCACGACATCGCGGCCGGTCTTCAGCTGGCCGTCGGTCTCGACGACGATGCGCGAGCGGAGGTTGTTCAGGACGAGCGTCTGGTGCGCCTCGGCGAGGCCGAGCTCCCAGGGGAGGCCGGCGTGCTTGATCGAAGTCTGCGGGGAGGCGCCGGTGCCGCCGTCGTATCCGGAGATGAGGACAACGTCGGCGTGGGCCTTGGCGACGCCGGCGGCGATGGTGCCGACGCCGACCTCGGCGACGAGCTTCACGCTGATGCGGGCGCGGCGGTTGGCGTTCTTGAGATCGTGGATGAGCTCGGCGAGGTCCTCGATCGAGTAGATGTCGTGGTGCGGCGGCGGGGAGATGAGGCCGACGCCGGCGGTGGTGTGGCGGGTCTTGGCGACCCACGGGTAGACCTTGGTGCCGGGGAGCTGGCCGCCCTCGCCGGGCTTGGCGCCCTGGGCCATCTTGATCTGGAGCTCACGGGCGCTGACGAGGTACTCGCTGGTGACGCCGAAGCGGCCGGAGGCGACCTGCTTGATGGCGGAGTTCTTGGAGTCGCCGTTCTCGAGCGGGTGATAACGGACCGGGTCCTCGCCGCCCTCGCCGGTGTTCGACTTGCCGCCGATGCGGTTCATCGCGACGGCCATGGTCTCGTGCGCCTCCTTGGAGATGGAGCCGTACGACATGGCGCCGGTCTTGAAGCGCTTCATGATCGACTCGACGGATTCGACCTCGTCGAGGGGGATGGCGGAGCCCGGCTTGAAGTCGAGCAGGCCGCGGAGGGTGGCGGCGTGCTTGGTCTGGTCGTTGACCAACTGCGCGTAGTTCTTGAAGACCGAGTAGCTGCCGAGGCGCACCGACTTCTGGAGCAGGTGGATCGTCTCGGGGTTGAAGAGGTGGTACTCGCCGTCGTCGCGCCACTTGTATTCGCCGCCCTCGGACAGGACATGGCCGTCGACCGGGCGCTCCGGGAAGGCGGCGCGATGGCGCAGGAGCACCTCGTGGGCGATGGTGGACAGGCCGATGCCGCCGACGCGGGAGGGGGTCCAGGTGAAGTACTGGTCGATGACGTCCTGCCGGATGCCGATGGCTTCGAAGACCTGGGCGCCACGGTAGCTCTGGAGCGAGGAGATGCCCATCTTCGAGGCGACCTTGATCACGCCCTTGGAGGCGGCCTTCACGAAGTTCTTGCAGGCGGTCTTGTGTTCGACGTTCGGCAGGAGCCCCTCGCGGATCATGTCGTCGATGGTCTCGAACGCCACGTACGGGTTGATCGCGCTCACGCCGTAGCCGATCAGCAGCGAGAAGTGGTGCACCTCGCGCGCTTCGCCGGTCTCGAGCACGAGGCTCATGCGGGTGCGCAGGCCCTCGCGGATGAGGTAGTGGTGGAGGCCGGCCACCGCGAGCAACGCGGGGATCGGCGCGAAATCGCGGGTGACGCCGCGGTCGCTGAGGATGAGGACGCTGACCTCCTCCTCCTCGATCATGCGGCGGGCCATGAGGCAGAGCTCCTCGAGGGACTTGCGCAGACCCTGTTCGCCGCGGCTGACGCGGAAGAGGATCGGCAGCACGCCGACCTTCAGGCCCGGCGTCTCCATGCGACGGATCTTCGCGAACTCCTCGTTGGTGAGGACGGGCCACTTGAGCTCGACGCGCCGGCAGGAGGTCGGCGTGGGCTGGAGGAGGTTGCCCTCGGAACCGAGCCGGGTCTCCGCGGAGGTGATGATCTCCTCGCGGATGCAGTCGATGGGCGGATTGGTGACCTGGGCGAAGAGCTGCTTGAAATAGTCGTAGAGCAGGCGCGGCTTGTTCGAGAGCACGGCCAGGGCGGCGTCGTTGCCCATCGAGCCGATCGCCTCGACGCCGTCGCGGGCCATGGGGGCGATGACGATGCGCTCGTCCTCGTGGGTGTAGCCGAAGGCGATCTGGCGCTGGATGAGGGTCTCGTGGTCGGGCGCGGGGACGCGCGGGGCGTCGGGCAGGTCCTCAAGGTGGACGAGGTGCTGGTCGAGCCACTGGCGGTACGGCCGTTCGGCGGCGAACTTGGCCTTGATCTCCTCGTCCTCGATGATGCGGCCCTGCTCGGTGTCGACGAGGAACATGCGGCCCGGCTGGAGCCGGCCCTTCCTGAGGATGTTGGCCGGATCGATCTCCAGCACGCCGGCCTCGGAGGCCATGATGACGAGGTCGTCCTTGGTGACGTAGTAGCGCGAGGGGCGCAGGCCGTTGCGGTCGAGCACGGCACCCATCTGCTTGCCGTCGGTGAAGGCGATACAGGCGGGGCCGTCCCACGGCTCCATGAGGCAGGAGTGGTACTGGTAGAACGCCTTGCGGGCGTCGTCCATGGTCTCATGCAGGGACCAGGGCTCGGGGTTCATCATCATCGCGGCGTGCGCGATCGGGCGGCCGGCGAGGACGAGCAGCTCCAGCGTGTTGTCGAACATCGCGGAGTCGGAGCCGTGCGGGTCGATGATGGGCAGGACCTTCTTGATGTCGTCGCCGAAGGCGTCGGAGATGAAGAGGGCCTCGCGGGCGTGCATCCAGTTGATGTTGCCGCGGAGGGTGTTGATCTCGCCGTTATGCGCGAGGAGCCGGTAGGGATGCGCGCGGCTCCAGCTCGGGAAGGTGTTGGTCGAGAAGCGGGAGTGGACGAGGGCGAGCGCCGACGCCATGAGCGGATCGGACAGGTCGGGGAAGTACTCGGCCAGCTGCAGGGTCAGCAGCATGCCCTTGTAGACGATGGTCTTGGCGGAGAGGCTGGCGAGGTACCAGTACTCGGCGCCGTCCATCGTGGTGTTGCGGATCTCGTTGTAGGCGCGCTTGCGGATGACGTAGAGCTTGCGCTCGAACGCCATGTCGTCGGCCAATGCGGGATCGCGGCCGATGAAGACCTGCCGCATGCAGGGCTCGCTGGCCTTGGCGGTCTCGCCAAGCGAGGCGTTGTTGACCGGCACGGTGCGCCAGCCGAGGAAGGTCTGCCCCTCGGAGCGGATGATCTGCTCGAATTTCTCCTCGATGCGCCGGCGCTTGGTGGCGTTGGGCGGAAGAAAGACGATGCCGACGCCGTACTGGCCCGCCGGCGGGAGGGAGATCCGCGCCTTCTTGCAGGCCGAGGCGAAGAACTCGTGCGGCACCTGGAGCAGGATGCCGGCGCCGTCGCCAGTGTTCGCCTCGCTGCCCGCCGCGCCACGGTGATCAAGATTGACCAGCACCTCGATGGCCTGCTCGACGATGCGGTGGGATTTGCGCCCCTTCATGTCGACCACGAAGCCGACGCCGCAGGCGTCATGCTCGAAGAACGGATCGTAGAGGCCTTGCTTGGCGGGGAGGCCGGGCTGTTCGAGGCGGGAGGTGGTGCGGGAGGAGCTGCTCATTGTCCAGGTGGTCGGGAGAGTGGCGGTGTGGGCGAAAAGAGTCACCGCGGAGCACGAGGTCCGCGTAACCGAGCACAAAACGGAACAATCAGGAAATTTTCCATGGCATCGGTGTGCGAGCTGGAAGCGCGCCAGCCAGATGAAAACTTTTCATGCCCCGGCCAAAAACTCCGCCCCCCCCTGATGGCGCGGGGGACAAAGTGGCCACACCTCGGCGGCGTGGAACCGGGGCGGTGCGGGAAGGCCTGCACGACAGCGGCAGGAGAGCCGCGCTCGTCCTGCCGCACTTCAGAAGAAACGGATCGGTTCGCCCGACAGCCGCGACTGCTCCTCGTCATGGGAGCAGCCGCTCGCGATCGGTGCGTCGACGGGCCTCGAGTTCGGCTGCACGAGGTTGTTGGCGAGGAGGTAGTTCTCCACCTCCTCCCCGCTTACGTCGGCGAGCATCACGCCATCGACTTCCACACACGGGGAGAGCGGCTGACCGGACCGGCGCACCATCTCGGCGTACAGGTCGGGGTTGTTGAAGATGTCGCAGTCCTCGAAAGGAAGATCGTATTTCCGCAAGATTGCGCGGACGCCATCGCTCCAGCCGCAGTGCGGCTTCAGATAGGCTTTGATGTTCATACCAGCGGTGAGTGGGGTTCGGTTCGAGTAGGGAAAGGCGGCGGCACCGCCGCCTTCAAGCGCAACCTTACACATAGTTGCCCAAGCGCAAACGTCCGGCCGTCCCGCGCCCGCGGCAAATTTTCTAGCCGCTCCCCGTCGAATCGCCTAGACCCGCGGCCATGAAGCTACTCGTGACCGGCGCCGCCGGCTTCGTCGGCTCGCACGTCTGCCAACGCCTGCTCGCCTCGCCCGGCCAACCCGAGGTCCTCGGCATCGACAACCTCAACGACTACTACCCGGTCGCGCTCAAACGAGCCCGACTCGCCCGGCTCGAGGGCCGGGAGGGGTTCCGCTTCGTCCAGACCGATTTCGCCGACGCGCCCGCGCTGCACTCGCTGGTGGCCGGCTTCCAGCCCGACTACATCATCCATCTCGGCGCCCAGGCGGGCGTGCGCTACAGCCTCACCCACCCCGAGGCGTATGTGCACAGCAACCTCGTCGGCTTCGGGAACATCCTCGAGGCGGCGCGCCGCCATCCGCCGAAGCACCTGGTCTTCGCGTCCTCGTCGAGCGTCTACGGCGCCGGCGTGCCCACGCCGTTCCGGGAGGAGGCGGTGAGCGAGCCGCTCTCGTTCTACGCCGCGACCAAACGCGCCAACGAACACATGGCGTTCAGCTACGCGCATGTGCACGGGCTGCGCTGCACCGGCCTGCGTTTCTTCACCGTCTACGGCCCTTGGGGCCGGCCCGACATGAGCCCGATCATGTTCGCCCGCGCGATCCTCGCCGGCGAGACGATCAAGCTCTGGAACCACGGCAAGTACCGCCGCGACTTCACGTTCATCGACGACATCGCGTCCGGCGTCCTGAAGCTCACCCTCTCCCCCCGCCCGCCCGCGCCCGACGCCGGGCCGGGCGCCGCGGCGCAGCCGCCGGCCGCTCCGTATTCGGTCTTCAACATCGGAAACAACCGCCCGGTCGAGATGCTGCTCTTCGTGCAGATGCTCGAATCGCTCCTCGGCCGGAAGGCCAAGGTCGAGCTGCTGCCCCCGCAACCCACCGAAATGCCGGAGACCTGCGCCGACCTCACCCGGATCCAGGCGGCCGTCGGCTACGCGCCGAAGACGCCGCTCGAGGAGGGCCTGCGCCAGCTCGTCGCGTGGGTGCGTGAATACTACGGTCCGACCGGCGCCGAACCGGTCTGAGCCGGCGGGCGCCTGCTCCGGGCGCAACCGCTCCAGCCGCGCGGCCCAGGCGGCGGCGGCGCGCTCATGGCCGCGCTGACGCGCCGCGGCGATCGCAAGAGTGAGGAACTCCGGCCCGTCGTCCTCGAGGGCGAGAGCGCGCCGCAGCATTGTCACCATCGAATGAATGCCGGTGCCCGAGGTTCACCCGGGCCGGCGCATAGCCCGGGTCCGCGGCACCCGCGTGGCGAAGAACCGCCGCATGTCGTCGTCGAGTTTCAGCAACTCGCGCCAGTCGGGCGGCACCTCTTCGGCGCATGCCGGTCCGGAGGACCCGAAAGGCTCCGCGCGCAGCGGCCCTGCCCCGACCGCCAGCAGCAGCAGGCGCGAATTCCGGGGGGCGGGGCGCAGCATGGGCAACACGGGGCTCGGCCCGACATGCCGGCGTGCCGGGCCGACCGCAGACTTTGTCGCGGGTGCGCGGCGCCTCAGAGGGCACCGGCCGAGGGCGGCAGGCCGGTCCCGACGGCGGGAGGCCGGGGCAGTGCTAGTCGTATCCGCGTGCCACGGCCCAGCTCCGACGCGATCCAGAAACGACCGCCGAAACGCTTCGTGACGAGGAAGGCCTTTGTCAGGCCGAAGCCGCCGCCCATCGTGCGGACATCGCCGACGTTGGAGGCGCGGCGGCCGAACTGCACGACCTGCGCGAGCTCGGCCTCGGGGATGCCCCGCCCGGTGTCGGAGACGACGAAGCGCAGCGCGGCGGCATCCTCGTAGAGCGCGGCGGTGATGCTGCCGCCGGGTGCGGTGTATTTGCGCGCATTGGCGATGAGATCGCGCATCGTGTCCTGAAAGATCGGTGGCATCAGGAGGGGGCCGCCGTCGGTCTCGAACTTGAAGTCGATGTAGTAGTCCTGCGGCTCCTTCCGGGCGGCGTTGTAGAGGATGCGGTAGCGGCCCCGGCTGTGCTTCTCGATGGCGGCGAAGACCTCGAGGAAGTTGCGGCGCAGTTGCTCGAGATCGAACGGTTCCCACCGGTCGGGAGCCGCGGCGCGGGCGAGGATCTCCTGCGCCCGGACCTTCAGGATGGCGAAGACCGTGCGGAGGTTCTCCACCGCCTCGGTCACCTCCTTCGGGTCGGGTTGCCGGGGCGGCTGGACGAGCTTCGCGGCAAGCTCGGTGAAGACCGTGTGCTCAAAGTCCTCGACCCGCGCCGCCTCGCGCAGAGCCGCGCCGGAATCCTCCAGCGACTCCAGCAGCGCCTCGCAGACCGACACGCCCTCCCGGAAGTAGGCGTCGTCGTCGGCGGCCATCAGCCCGAGCACCGTCAATTCGCACCGGAGCACGTTGAGGACGTTCACAACGCTGTGCATGTCCAGCAGCGACTGTTCGCCGGGCGAGAGCGGGGGAATCTCGGTGATCTCGATCTCTTTCATGCGGAGGCACCGAGAATATCGGCTGTCGGCGGCAAACCTTGATGCGAACACGCCGGCCGCGATTGCCGGTTTGCGCGCGGCGCACCGGGGGCGCAGCCTCCCGTTCCGATGAACTGGGCACAGGCAGGCGTGGCCGTCATTGCCACCACGACGCTCGTCGGCGTGGCGGTGGGCCGTTATCCGGCGCTGAAGATGAACCGGGCGACCATCGCGCTGGTCGGCGCGGTGCTGCTGGTCGCACTCGGCCTGCTGCCGCTCGAGGCGGCGTACCGCGCCGTGGACTGGAACACGATCCTGCTGCTGTTCGGGATGATGGTGCTGAACGTGAACCTGCGCATCGCGGGTTTCTTCCACCTGGTCAACTCGCATGTCATCCGCTTCGCGCGCACCCCGCGCCGGCTGTTGGGGTTGATCATCTTCGTCGCAGGCACGTTGTCGGCGATCTTCCTCAACGACACGATCGTGCTTGTATTTACGCCTCTGGTACTCGACCTCGCCACGTCGCTGAAGCGCAATCCCCTGCCCTATCTTGTGGGCCTGGTCACGGCCGCAAACATCGGCTCGGTCGCGACGATCACCGGCAACCCGCAGAACATGCTGGTCGGCATCGCCTCCGGGATCGGCTTCGTGGACTTCGCGCGCGCGCTGGGCCCGATCGCCCTGCTCGGGCTGGTGGTGGACTGGGCGGTGATCGTGCTCGTGTACCGGCGCGAGTTCCGCGCGGAGCGTTTCGCCGAGCGGATCGAGCTCCCGCCGCAGCAATACCGGCCGCTGTTGCGGAAATCGATGCTCGCCACCGGGCTCATGCTGGTCGCGTTGATCGCGGGTGCTCCCGTGCCCCTGGCCGCAGCCGCCGCGGCGGCGCTGCTGCTGATCACGCGGCGACTCGAGCCGGAGAAAGTCTTCCAGGAGATCGATTGGGCGTTGCTGGTCTTCTTCTGTGGGCTGTTCGTGGTGACGGGGGCGATCGAGCACAGCGGCCTCGGAGCGCAGCTCTTCGCGCTGCTGCGGCCGTATGCCGATGCCGGGCCGGGGCCGCTCACGGCGGTGTCGCTGGTCCTGAGCAACGTCGTCTCGAACGTCCCCGCGGTGATGCTCTTCCGGCCGGTCGTGCCGGGGCTCGCCGAGCCGCACCAGGCATGGCTCACGCTGGCGATGGCCACGACGCTCGCGGGCAACCTCACGCTGCTCGGCTCCGTCGCCAACCTGATCGTGGCCGAGACCGCGCGGCGGCGCGGCGTGCACCTCGGTTTCGGCGAGTACCTGAAGGCGGGCACGCCGGTCGCCCTCCTCACGCTGCTGCTGGGCGTGGCGTGGCTGGCGTGGTTCTAGGATGAGTACGGCGGAAAGGCGGAAGCGGAAAGCCGTTTGACTCCGCCCGCGTGAGCGGGAGGATCGGCCGTCCCCTGCGCCTCAACCCTCGCAAGCAAAGGTACCCGTGAACGAAGCCATCCCCGCCCCTGTTCCGCCGCCCCCGGCTCCCTCCGCCGGCCTGGGCCGTTTCAAGAAACACATCATGCTCGGCGCCGTCTTCGGCGGTGTGCTCTCGTCGATCCCGCTGCTGAGCTGCCTCAACCTCTTCTTCTGCCTGCTCAACATGGCGGGCATCGCGATCGCGCTCTCGATGTATTTCAAGGCGCACCCGGACGACCGGGTGACCAACGGCGAGGCGGCGCTCTTCGGCACCTGTGCCGGCGCCGGTGCCGGACTGATCGCCGGGGTGCTCGGCTGGGTGCTCGGCATCCTGCTTTCCAGTGCCATGGCGGGGCTGATGGCCTCGCTGCAGGAGAAGCTGCCGCCGCAGTTCGCGCAACAGATGGCGATGCAGCACGGCATGAACCTGCTCATGATCCCGGTGCAGATCATCCTCTTCGCCGGCTTCGGCGCGCTCGGCGGGTTCCTCTCGCTGATCCTGTTCTTCAAGGGCAAGCAGCGCACGTGAGGTGAGCGGCGGGCTGCTCTGGTCGCTGCGAGCGCTCGTCGCCGCGGCGGGTTCGATCCCGTGGATCTTCGCCGCGGCCGGGGCGCGTCCCGCGGCCGCGGTCGCGCTCTTCCACGGGCTGTGCCACCAGCTGCCGGAGCGCACCGCATGTATTTCCGGACTGGGGATGCTCGTCTGCAGCCGCTGCGCGGGCATCTATGCCGGCGTGGCGCTCGGAGCGCTGGCCCCGGCGCCGCACCGCTGGGTGCCGCAGGCGCGGAGATTGCTCTGCGCCGCGGCGGTGCCGCTCCTGGCGGATGTGCTGCTGCAGGCGACCGGCATGATGCCGATTCTGCACGCCACGCGACTGGCGACAGGGGCGCTCGCCGGCTGGTTGGCGAGCGCGTTGCTTTTCGCGGCGCTCCAAGCCGAGCGGCGCACGACAGCGGCGCTCAGCCGCGACGGCGGCGCTTGAGATCGAGCTGCGCGTAGGCGAAGCGCACGACGCCCTCGAGCCGCTCGGTCTCCTCGGCGGACAGGGATTGTTTCTGCGCGAGCGCTTCTTCGGCGCGGCGGCAGGCCGTCTCCACGGCGGCTTCGTCGATCTTGGCGATGTCGATCGCCTGCTCGGCGAGCACGCTGATCTTGTCGGCTGCGATCTCGGCAAAACCACGGCCGCAGGCGAGCGATTCGGTGACCTGCCCTTTCTGCACGCGCAGTTCCCCCTCCTCGAGCTGGGTGAGCAGCGGAATGTGTCCGGGCAGGATGCCGATCTCGCCCCGGGTCGTCGGCAGCACGACGGTGTCGACCGTGTCGGAGTAGACGCGGCCCTCGGGGGTGACGATCTCGAGCGTGAGCGGCATGGTTTACTTCTTTTCCGCGGCGGCCAGGACGTCGTCGATGCCGCCCTTGTTGTAGAAGTCGCTCTCGGAAATGTGGTCGAGCTCGCCGTTGAGGATCATCTTGAAGCCGCGGATGGTCTCGGCCACCGGCACGATCTTGCCGGGCACACCGTTGAAGACCTCGGCGACGTTGAGCGGCTGGGCGAGGAACTTCTGGATCTTGCGGGCACGGTAGACGGTCTGCTTGTCCTCGGGCGAGAGCTCGTCGAGGCCGAGGATGGCGATGATGTCCTGGAGATCCTTGTAGCGCTGGAGCACGCGCTGGACGCCGCGGGCGACCTCGTAGTGCTCCTTGCCCACGATGGCCGGATCGAGCGCCTTCGAGCCCGAGGCGAGCGGATCGACGGCGGGATAGATGCCGAGCTCGGCGATGGAGCGTTCGAGCACGATCGTGGAGTCGAGATGGGCAAACGTATTCGCCGGGGCGGGATCGGTGAGATCGTCGGCGGGCACGTAGACGGCCTGGAACGAGGTGATGGAGCCCTTCTTCGTGGAGGTGATGCGCTCCTGGAGGATGCCCATCTCGTTGGCGAGCGTCGGCTGGTAGCCGACGGCGGACGGCGGACGTCCGAGCAAGGCGGATACTTCGGAGCCGGCCTGCGAGAAGCGGAAGATGTTGTCGATGAAGAGCAGCACGTCCTGGTTCTTCTCGTCGCGGAAGTACTCGGCCATGGTGAGGGCGGTGAGGCCCACGCGCATGCGGGCGCCCGGCGGCTCGTTCATCTGGCCGTAGACGAGGGCGACCTTCGATTTGGCGAGGTCCTCCTGCACGATGACCTTCGAGTCGCTCATCTCGTGATAGAGGTCGTTGCCCTCGCGGGAGCGCTCGCCGACCCCGGCGAAGACGGAGTAGCCGCCGTGGGTCTTCGCGATGTTGTTGATCAGCTCCATGATCACGACGGTCTTGCCGACGCCCGCGCCGCCGAAGGCGCCGATCTTGCCGCCCTTCATGAAGGGGCAGATGAGGTCGATGACCTTGATGCCGGTGGTGAGGATCTTCGGCTTGGTCTCCTGGTCGACCAGGGCCGGGGCGGGACGGTGGATCGGGGAGAGGCGGTCGTAGGTGACCTCGCCGCGGTTGTCGACCGGCTCGCCGATGACGTTGAAGATGCGGCCGAGCACCCCGGCGCCGACCGGCACGGAGATCGGCGCACCGGTATCGGCCACCTCGGCGCCGCGCACAAGACCCTCGGTGCTGGACATGGCGACCGAGCGGACGATGCCCTCGCCAAGGTGCTGCTGCACCTCGAGGACGAGACGGCTGGTCTTGCCCTGCAGCCGGATGTCGACCTGCAGCGCCTGGAGGATCGGCGGGACGTTGCCGGCGGGGAACTGCACGTCGACGACGGCGCCGATGACCTGGGTGATCTTGCCTTTGTTCATGAGCGAAGAGGGAGGAGCGGTTGCGAAAGCGGGGGGTGGGCGGCGCGGCGGACTACACCGCCTGGGCCATCTGCGAGGCGGAGATCTCGAGGATCTCGGCGGTGATGCCGGCCTGGCGGGCCTTGTTGAACTGGAGGGTGAGCTCGTCGAGCAGCTTGGTGGCGTTGTCCTTGGCGGTCTTCATCGCGACCATGCGGGCGCTGTACTCGGAGGCGCGGGCGGAGAGCACGAACTGGTAGACGAGGCGGTTCACGTAGAACGGGAGCAACGCCTCGAGCACCTGCCGCGGATCCGGTTCGAAGAGCATCTCGCGGTCGTCGGCGCGGGCGACGACGCCGGTCTCGGCGTGCAGATGGGCGAGGAACTCCTGCACGTTGGCGAGCGGCAGCACGGGGCGCACGGTCGGCTCCTGCACGAGCGTGTTCTTGAAACGCGGGTACACAACCTCGATCGTGTCGATCACGCCCTCGAGGTACTGCCGCACCATGAACTCGACCACCGGGCGGACCTGCGCGAACGGCACCGGATCGCCCACGGTGAAGTCGGCGAGGAGGTCGCGTTTGGTGCGGGCGAGGAACTGCGCGCCCTTGCGGCCGATCGCGACGAATTTCGCCGGTGTCCGGATCTCGGACACGAGTTTGAAGAGGTTGCCGTTGAGCGCGCCGCACAGACCCATGTTCGTCGTGACGAGCAGGATTCCACGGGTCTGCACCGGGCGCGCGGCCAGGAACGGGTGCATCGACTCGTCGGCCCGCGAGGCGACGGCACCGAGCATGTCCGCGAGCAGCTGGGCGTAGGGCCGACCGGCGAGCGCGGCCTGCTGCGCCTTCTTCATCTTCGACGCCGCCACGAGCTCCATCGCCTTGGTGATCTGGCGGGTGTTCTTGACGGACTTGATGCGGCGGCGGATGTCGCGGGTGGAGGCCATTGCGGAGGTAGCGAGGAGTGAGTAGCGGGTGGTGAGCAGGAAGGAGGGCGGAGGTGGTCCGGGGTGTTCGCTACTCGGTGCTGGCTACTGGCTTTCTCAGACGGCGAAGGTTTTCTTCCACTCCTCGACGGCGGGTTTCAGCTCGGCGGCGAGCGCGTCGCTGAAGACCTTCTCGTTGGCGAGAGTCGTGAGGAAGGCGGCCTTCCGGGCGGTGAGGAAGTCGCGGAGGCTGTTGGCGGCCTCGACGATCTTCGCGACCGGGATCGTATCGAAGAAGTTGTTCTGCATCGCCCAGAGCACGGCGGCCTGCAGCTCGATCGGCAGCGGCTGGAACTGGGGCTGCTTGAAGAGCTCGGTGATGCGCGCGCCGCGGTCGAGCTGGGCCTTGGTGCGGGCATCGAGGTCGGAGCCGAATTGCGCGAAGGCGGCCAACTCGCGGAATTGCGCGAGCTCGCCCTTCAATTTTCCGGCGACCTGCTTGGTCATCTTCAGCTGCGCGGACGAACCGACCCGCGAGACGGAGAGACCGACCGAGATCGCGGGGCGCTGGCCCTGGTTGAAGAGGTCCGTCTCGAGGAAGATCTGACCGTCGGTGATCGAGATGACGTTGGTCGGAATGTACGCGGAGACGTCGCCGGCCTGGGTCTCGATGATCGGCAGCGCGGTGAGCGAACCGCCGCCGTTCTCGTCGTTGAGGCGCGCGGCGCGCTCGAGCAGGCGGGAGTGGAGATAGAAGACGTCGCCCGGGTAGGCTTCGCGGCCGGAGGGGCGCTTGAGCACGAGCGAGATCTGGCGGTAGGCGACGGCGTGTTTCGAGAGATCGTCGTAGACGACGAGCGCGTCCATGCCGTTGGCCATGAACCACTCGCCGATGGCGGCGCCGGAGTACGGCGCGAGGTACTGGTTGGCGGGATTGTCGGAGGCGGGGGCGGAGACGATGATCGTGTGCTCCATCGCGCCGGCCTCCTCGAGCACGCCGAGGGTGCGGGCGACATTGGCGTTCTTCTGGCCGATGACGACGTAGATGGAATAGACCGGGCGGAACTTCGGGTCGCCGGAGGCGAGGCCGGCCTTGTTGATCCGCGACTGGTTGATGATCGTGTCGATCGCGATGGCGGTCTTGCCGGTGCCGCGGTCGCCGATGATCAGCTCACGTTGGCCGCGACCGATCGGAATCATCGAGTCGATCGACATGATGCCGGTGAGCAGCGGCTGGTTGACGGAGCGGCGGGCAATGATGCCGGGCGCGATCTTCTCGACGGGGTTGAACTCCTTCGCGTCGATCGGGCCCTTGCCATCGAGCGGGCGGCCGAGGGCATCGACGATGCGGCCGAGGAGGGCCTTGCCGACGGGCACCGAGAGCAGTCGGCCGGTGGTGTGGCACTCGTCGCCCTCCTTGAGCTTGGCGACATCGCCGAGGAGCACGCAGCCCACCTCATCCTCCTCGAGGTTGAGCGCGATGCCGATGACATCGCCGGGGAACTGCACCATCTCGTTGTACATGACCTCGGAGAGGCCGTCGACCTTGGCGACGCCGTCGGCGAGGGTGCGGATGTGGCCGACGTTCTTCTTGATCGTCTGCGTCTGCAGCTTGGCGATCTGTTGCTCGATTTGTTCGATGACGGAGCTCATCAGGAAAGGAAGGGGGTTGGACGTCGGAGCGGAAAACGGGGAGGGATCAGGCGGTGCTGGCGGCGAGCTTCTCAAGCTGACCGGCAACGGAGCGTTCGAAAACGTCGTCGCCGATGCTCACGCGCACGCCGGCGATGAGGGCGGGATTCTCGACGGTGGTCGCCGAGATCGGGCGGTGGTAGATCCGCGACAGCTCGGTGATGATCGAGGCGACCGCGCCGCTGGCGAGCGCACCGGCGAACTCGATACGCGCGCGGCTCCGGGCCATCTCGCGTTCCACGAGGCGGTGGTACTCGCGCAGCGTGGCGGCGGCATGCGCCGGCGGCTTCTGCGCGAACCAGTCGAGCACAGCGCGCACCTTCGGCTCCGAGAGCTGGCCGCCCTCGAGGCTGAGCGCGAGGAGCTGCTTGGCGGTGGCGCGGATTTTTTTCGGGGCGGACATCGAGCGCGGAAATGGGAGGACGGGCGGTCAGACGCCGGTGAGTTCGCGGGTCGCGGTCTGCGTGTAGCGCGATTTCTCCTCGGGCGAGAGCTCCTTGGTGAGAACCTTGCCGGCGGTGAGGGTGACGAGGCGCGCGATCTCGCCGCGGACTTCGGCGATCATCTTGCCGCGCTCCAGCTCGATGGCCTGTTGCGCCTTGGCGAGCATCGCGGCGGTCTGGGCGGCGGTGTCCTGCGTCTGGCGGTCGGCGAGCTCCTTGGCGGTCTTGCGGGCGTCGTTGACGATGGCCTGCGCCTCGACGGCGGACTTGCGCAGGATCTCCTCGCTCTGCTGGTTGGCCTGCTCGAGCTTGGCCTTCATCTCCTCGGCGTACTTCAGGCCGGACTCGATCTTGTGCTGGCGCTCGTCCATCGTGGCGAGGACGGGCTTGATGCCCCAGCGGTAGAGCACGAAGGCAAGGATCGCGAAGCTGATCACCTGCATCACGATGTAGTTCAGCGAGAGGCCGAACTGCTCGACCAGCCCGCCGGACGCGGCGTGTTCGACGACTTCGTGGGCGTCGACCGAGGCGAGGAGAATGGGAAGCATGGCGAGCATGGGAAAAAGGCTGGGCGCACACGCGGGAGGCGGCGCGCCCGGGAGAGGTTTACTTGGCGAGGAAGAGCGCGAGCAGACCGAGGCCTTCGGCGAGAGCCATGCCGAGGATCGACTGGACGAGGATCTTGCCCGAGGCGCCGGGATTGCGGCCGACGGATTCGCAGGCTTTGACGCCGATGAGGCCGACACCGATGGCGGCGGCGAGCACGCCGGCGGCGGAGGCGATATTACCTGAGACTTCAGCGAGGATGGTGGTCATTGGGTGGTGGTCGGGTTGGTTGTTACGTCCGGTCGTCCGCGCGTCTGTGTGGCACGGTCCCGATCGGAAAAGGGATCAGTGGTGGGCTTCGGGATGGCCGTGTTCGTCGTCGCCGTGGTTGCAGATCAGGCCGATGTAGACGCTCAGGAGGAGCGTGAAGACGAGCGCCTGCACGAAGCCGACAAGCGTCTCGAGGAAGTAGAACGGGAAGATGAAGCCGGTGGAGTGCAAGAGGTTCTCGCCGCCGAAGACGTTGCCAAAGAGACGGACGGAGAGGGTGAACGGGCGGATGCAGATCGAGACGATCTCGATGAAGCCGACGATCACAAAGATGACCGAGAGCGGGTAGTAGATATAGGCGGCGAGCTCGTTCTTGTCGGCCTTGTTGCCGAAGAGGTCATGCAAGATCAGCTTCGGGCCCGCGTAGCGCAGGATGAGGTAGGCCCAAGCAATCATCGCGACGGCGGCGAGCGCGATGGTGCCGTTCCAATCGGCATTGGCCGGGCGGATGAACGGCTCGGTGACGTGGAACTTCCCGTCGACCAGGTGACCGAAGCCGATGCTGCCCACACCCGGGAGCAACCCGCTCCAGTTTTGGAGTAGGATATAAAGGAAGAGGCAGACCAAGATCGGGAAGGCGCCAGGGAAAGCCTTCTTGCCCACGATCGGCTGAAAGAGCCCGCGGAGACCTTCGAGCGCACTTTCGACAACCGCCTGCCCGCGGGAAGGAATGAGCTGCGGCTTCTTCACCATCAGGCGCAAGCCGATGAGAATCAGCAACGAAACGATCCAGCTCGTCACCATGCTGTTGGTGACCGGCAGTCCGAGGCCGGGAATCTCGAACAGTCGGGTGGCCGCCGGAGCGACGCCTCCCTCGGCGCGGGCGGCGACGGCGATTGCAGGGGAGAGCAATACCCAGAGAAGAACTCGACCAGTCATGTGGGTGGAGGCGCGAGGAAAGAGGAGATGCGAAGCGGGCCTATCGGGTCAAACTTCGAAGTTGCTGATGGGAAAGCACGCGGCGACGAGAACTATTAGCCGAGCCATCTCGGCAAATCCTAAACCCTAATCCGAACGAGCTACAACGCTCGCTCATTAGAGAAGCATTGCAGATTAGGCCCTCTGCGGCGACCGGTGGCCTCCGTGGAGGGAAGCGGCAAGTTTGCCGGAAAATCGGATCGCGTGGAAAGGCTTCGTTCCTCTTTCCGTGATGCCTCGATCGCATCGCGCGCATTGGCACGACGCTTCCGCGGAGCGACAAAACGGCCGCGCGGCGGCGGTCGGGTCAACCCGCCTGCGGCGCCATGGCGGCGACCACGCTGTGAAACTCCGCCGCCTTCAGCTGGAAAACCGTCGCTTCGTCACACGGCCACACCGCCGCGGTCTCGATCCGCCACTGCGGGTGCGAGGCCAACACATTCCTCCCCGTCTCGAAGTACTCCGCGTGGTCGGTGCGGAAAAAGAACCGGCCGGCCGGAGCCATGTGCCGCGCGAGAGCCGCCATGAAATCGGCGCGGACGAGCCGGTTCTTGTGATGGCGTTTCTTGGGCCACGGATCCGGGAAGAGCAGGAATACACTCTCGAAGCGCACCCCGGCCGGGAGGCATTCGAGGAACTCGGTCGCCTCCGCCTTCACCAGATGGAGGTTCGTCAAACCGGCCCGCTCCCGCTTCCTCGCCGCACGTTCGAGCCGGTCCTTCAGCAGGTCGATCCCCACACAAAACTGGTGCGGGTGGTCATGCGCATAGCGGGAGAGGAAATGCCCGTGACCGCAGCCGATCTCCAGGACGGCCGGCCCATGCACCGCCGCAAACACCGTTGCGAGTTCGTCGCGCAGCGACGCCTGTCGCGACTCGACGTGGTGGACAAACTCAGGCTTGGCGCCCGGATGGAAATGCATGGCGCAAAATCGCACCTGCGTCCGCCCGGTGATGACAACCGAAAAACGGCACGTGCCCCGCCGGTCGGGGCCCCCTCCGGGGCGAGCGTCTCCCTCGGCGCCCGGGAACCCGCCCGGGGCCTACGCGCCGGCTGGGACCGCCGGTGCCGGAAGAACAAATACGATGGTCGTCCCCTTCCCCACCGTGCTCTCGGCCCAGATTCGCCCGCCGTGGAGCTGCACGATGTGTTTCACGATGCTCAACCCGAGACCAGTTCCGCCCTTCTCCCGCGAGCGACCTTTGTCGACCCGATAGAACCGCTCGAAGATGTGCGGCAGGTCCTTCGCGGGAATGCCGGAGCCGTTGTCCTCGATCCGCACACTGATGCCGGCGGCGAGCGCCTCGGCGCGGAGGGTGATGAACGACTGCGCCGGCGTGTACTTCAACGCGTTGTCGAGGAGGTTGTCGAACACTTGGCGGATGCGGACCGCATCGAGCTCGAGCACCGGGAGCGCAGGCGGGACCACAACATCGATCCGGTGGCCGGAAGCCCCGGAACGCTGGCGGTAATCAGCGGCAATCTCATGGATCAACGCCCCCAGATCGATGGGTTCGAGGTGGAGTCCCGGGTGTCGAGACTCGAGCCGGGAGAGCGTCAGCAGATCTTCCAGGATGACATGCAACCGCTCCGTGTGTCGCTGGACCGTGCGCAGGAAACGATCGCGGTCGGCTTCCGCCATGTCGCGGTGGCCGTCCACCAAGGTCTCCATGAACCCCTTGATCACGCTCAAGGGAGTTCTCAGCTCATGGGAGACGTTGGCCACGAACTCCTTGCGCAACGCCTCCAGTTGTTTCTGCCGGGTGACTTCGTGGAGCACGCACAGCACCCAGTTGCCCTTGCTGCCATCCCACGGCCGCACGACAGCACCGGTCGCTTCGATCCAGCTGCTCCCGGAATCGCCGAGGATCTCGTGTTCGACGCGGTGCGCTGCCACTCCCCGCCGGACCTCGTCGAGAAACGCCGCAAACGTACTGCTCCGGGCCACCGCCTCGATCCGCTGGCCCAGGATGGGGCCCGCCTGGGGGAAGATGGCCGACACCGCTTGGTTCGACAGGATCACCGAGTTCGTGTCGTCGACCACCAGGACACCTTCCTGCAAGCTGCCCAGCGTGGCTTCGAGTTGGTCGATCCGGCCGCGGCGCGCCGCCTCCGCGGCGTGAAGAGCCGCCAACACCTCGTTGGCCGCCGCCGCCGTCTCCCGCCAGTCGCCAACGAACGGCCCCGCCGTGCTATCGACCAGGTAAGGACTCCGGTTCTGCAGCGCGGCCCGCAGGTCGCGTTGGCGACGGCGCGAGTCCCACAACAGCTTGGCCAACAGCAGGATCGCTGCGGTCTCGAGTCCGAGGAGCAGCATCAGCATGCGCTTGGCTTCGGCTGCGGATCCGTCATGCGGTACCCCACCCCGCGAAGCGTCTCGATCAACTCCGCCTGGTCGCCGAGCTTCTCCCGTAGGCGCCGGATGTGCGTGTCCACGGTGCGAGTCTCGATCTCCGTCTCATAATTCCAGACGTTGAGCAGCAAGTGCTCACGGGTTTGCACCCTGCCCTTCCGCGCCATCAGAAGATGCAGAAGACGGAATTCGGTGGCGGTCAGTTCGACGGGCGAGCCTTTGACGGTGACCTCGTGCCGCTCGTTGTCCAAGACGACCGCACCGATCGCAAGACGCCGCGGCTGCTCCTCTTCCGGTGTGCTCACGCGGCGGAGGAGCCCCTGAATCCTCAGAAGCAACTCTTTGACGCTGAACGGCTTGCAAATATAGTCATCACCGCCGACCTCGAGCCCGAGCACCCGGTCGGCCTCTTCGGCACGTGCGGTGAGGAACACGACCGGCACATTCTTCGTCTTCGGGTCCGCGCGGAGCATTCGGCAGATTTGCACGCCACTGATATCCGGCATCATCACGTCGAGGATGACCAGATCCGGCTGGAATGAGCGGATTTTGGCGATGCTCTGCGTCGGGTCGTTGACCAGCTCAACCGCATAGCCTTTCGCCTTCAATTGGTAGCCGACGAGCTCCGTGACATCCGGCTCGTCGTCGATCACCAGGATTCGTTTCGACCGTGTGTCGGCCATACGGCGGGGCACGCTAACCCCCGCGACGCCGCTTGCCAGAGAAAACCCCGCCGTCACCCGATTGTTACTTGCGCCGAGAGGTTCTACGTCGTCGCGCTCGGTGCTTGGTCCAATGCCCTACCCGACTCGATCAGCACGAGCAGGACACTGAGATCCGCCGGATTGACCCCGCTGATCCGGCTTGCCTGCCCCAAGGTCGCCGGCCGCAACTCGGCCAGTTTCAAGGCGCACTCCTTCCGAAGCCCGCGGACCGTCTTGAAATCCAGTCCCGCAGGGATCTTCACCCGCTCCAGACCGCCAAGTCGCTCGATGGTCCGCCGCTCGCGCTCCAAATACCCACGGTACCGGATCCGGTAGAGCACCTCGCCCTGCACAGGCTCGGATTCCGCGAGAAACGCCTCCGGAAGCCCCTCCGGCAGCGCCTCGGTGCGCCGGATTCGATCCCCCCACGTCGTCCCTTGATGCCGCTGCGTCTCGAGCGATTGCACCCAGTCCCCTACCCGCCTGGCTTTGTCCTCGATCCGGGCCATCCGCCCGGCCGGGAGCAATCCGAGGTGGCGGAGATGCGGCAGCAGGCGCAGCTCGGCGGAGCCGTGGTTGAGCAACAGCCGATGCTCGGCACGGCTGGTGAACATCCGATAGGGCTCGTTCGTGCCCTTGGTGACCAGGTCGTCGATGAGCACGCCGATATAGGCCTCGTGGCGCCCGAGCACCAGCGGCTCCGCTCCCCGTACCTTCAGCGCGGCGTTGATCCCCGCAACGACGCCTTGGCCGGCGGCTTCCTCGTAACCCGAGGTGCCGTTGATTTGTCCGGCCAGAAACAATCCTTCCAGTTTCCGCGACTCCAGACTCGGCCAAAGCTGCGTGGGCGGTGCGAAATCGTACTCGACCGCATAGGCAGGCCGCACCAACTCGGCTCGTTCCAAGCCCGGGACACTGCGGACCAGTTCCACCTGAACCTCCAGCGGCATGCTCGTGGAGAGCCCGTTGATGTAGTACTCGTCCGTGTGCCGACCTTCCGGCTCCAAGAAGAGCAGGTGACGGGGCTTGTCCGCAAACCGTACAAACTTGTCCTCGATGCTCGGGCAATACCGCGGACCGACCCCCTCGATCACCCCGGAGTACATGGCGGAGGTATGGAGATTCCGCCGCACGATCTCGGCGGAATGGGCCGTCGTATACGTCATCCAGCAGGAGAGTTGGTCGCTGCCCGGGCGCCAGCCAAGGCGTTGTTGCCCCCGCGAGTGTTCCACGTGGAACAACTCCCCGGGTTCCCGGGTGTCGTGGAAGCCGAAGAGAGTAGGGTGGGCATCCCCTTTCTGTTCTTCCATCTGCGCGAAATCGATCGTCCGGCCCAGCACCCGCGGCGGGGTTCCCGTCTTCAGTCGCCGGAGCTCGATCCCGGCCGCCTGCAAACTCGCCGAGAGAGTCCGGGCGCTGAAGTCGCCCAACCGGCCGCCCTCATTCTGGTTCTTGCCGATATGGAGCAATCCACGGAGAAAAGTCCCGGTGGTGACGACCACCGTCCGGCCGAGAAAATCGATCTCGAGATTCGTCTGGCATCCGGACACGCGCCCGGCGGCATGCAACAGCCCGGTGACCGTGGCTTGGAAGACGAGCAGGTTCGGCTGCGCCTCCAGCGTCTGTTTCATTCGGAACTGGTACGCCTTCTTGTCGCATTGCGCGCGAGGCGACTGGACGGCCGGCCCCTTCGACTCGTTGAGCAGACGGAACTGAATCCCGGTGGCGTCGGCGGTCATGGCCATCTCGCCGCCGAGGGCATCGATCTCCCGCACGATGTGCCCCTTGGCCTGGCCGCCGATCGCCGGGTTGCAGCTCATCTGCGCGATCGTGTCCAAGTTGCCGGTGAGCAGAAGGGTATCGGCCCCGAGGCGCGCCGCAGCCAGCGCCGCCTCGCAGCCGGCGTGACCCGCGCCGCAGACGATCACATCGAACACCTTGCCTTGGAAAACGTACGCCATGGTGGGAACGCAGAACTCGGATTGCCGCGGAGATAGGGAAGGGGACGGCTCGCGTTATTTCCCGATGCAGAAGCTCGCGAAGAGTTGGTCCAGAATCCGCTCATGGTCCACGCGCCCACCGATTCGGCCCAAGGCATCGAGCGCGCCGCGCAGATCCGAGGCCATCAACTCATCCGCTCCCGTCGCAGAATCACGCAGTTTCGCTTCGGCGGCCGCGAGGCAGTCCCGGGCCGCCGTCAAATCACCGGCATGGCGAGCGTTGATGGCAACAACGTCGCCGTCGAACGTAATTCTTTCTTTATCAACGCGTTTCACAATTTCCCGCTCAAGCTCGTCAATGCCCGCCCCGGTGGTGGCCGAGACCGCCACCCGGGCAAAGGCCGCCCAGTCGGCGGGCTCCGGGCCGGCCGGCGCGAGGTCGCTCTTGTTCCACACGACAACGGTGTTGGCGGCGCGCAACCGCCCCGCGACGGGAGCGGGCAGGGTGGGGCAGGGGCGCGTGGAATCGAGCACCACCAGGAAGAGATCGGCCTCCGCGGCGCGCTCGAGCGTCCGCTCGATCCCCCGCGCCTCCAGCTCGCCCGGGGTGGCGTTCAGGCCGGCGGTATCCACAAATCGAATCTTGTGGGCACCCAGCACCCGCGTCTCCTCGAGAAAGTCCCGGGTCGTGCCGGGCTCGCTGCTGACCAGCGCGCGGTCCCAGCCGACGAGCCGGTTGAGCAGACTGCTCTTGCCCGCATTCGGCTCGCCGACGATCACCGTGCGCACACCGTCGCGCAGAAGTGCGCCGTAATGGGCGGTGGCCAGGAGCCGGCCGAGCTCCGCGCTCAGCGCGGCGACCTCGCCGCGCAGGTGCTTGCGGTCCTCCGCCGGCAGGTCCTCCTCCGGAAAATCGATATACGCCTCGACCCGCGCGATCACCGCCACCAGCCGCTCGATCGCCGCCGCGATCTGGCGCCCCAGGGCGCCGCGCAGCTGGCGGTTCGCCGCCTCGAGCGCCCGCTCGCTGCGGGCGTGGATGAGATCCATCACCGCCTCGGCCTGGCTCAGATCCATCCGGCCGTTGAGAAACGCCCGTTTGGTGAACTCGCCCGGCTCCGCCATCCGTGCGCCGCGTCGGACCAAGTCCTCCAGCAGGCGCTCCGCGATATAGGGGCTCCCGTGGCAACCGATCTCCAGCGCATCCTCTCCGGTGTACGACGCCGGACCGGCGAAAAACGTGCACAACACATCGTCCACCAGCGCCCCCTCCACATCGTGATAGTCCGCATGGAGCGCCAGCCGCGGTCGCGGAACGCGCCCGAAAACCTCCCGGGCCAACCGCCCGCTCTCACCGCCCGACACCCGGATGAGCGCCACCGCCGACTCCCCGGAGGGAGTCGCCAACGCGACGATCGTGTCTTGGGCGGCGGGCATTTCCCGCCCACCTTGCACGCCGTCGCGCCGCTGGCGAGTGGGGAAAAGACAGGCGTCCCACCAGCAATGCCGCCCCCCAAGCGACGTCACACAGCGCCGCCAGACCGGCGGTGCGCGCGCAACCCGGACCGCCGGCGCGTCGCTCCCGGCCGCGCCGAAGAGGCTGCGCCCCCGGCGCGTTTCGGCTCGGCACCGGCCCGCCCGCCGGCTTCGCTCCCGCCATGGATACGCTCGAAGCCCAACGTCTCGACTTCATCCGCCACAGCCGCGGGTTCCTCGCGTTCCCGCTCGCCGGCCTGGCGGTTTGGGCCGCGTTCGGAATCGTCAGCGTGTTCGTGCCGGCCACCACTGCGCTTTACGTGATGCTGTTCGCCACCGGGGCGATCTTTCCGCTCGCCCTCGGAATCGCTGCGCTGACCGGGCAGCAGATCTTCCAACGGGGCAATCGGTTCGCCACGCTCATGGGCCAGTCCGTGCTCATGGTGAATCTGCTCTGGGCGCTGCACTTCGCGCTTCTTTTCGAGAGACCGGCGCTTGCGCCGCTCTCCCTCGCCATCGGCTTGGGCCTGCACTGGATCGTGTTCGGCTGGATCATCCAGGCGCCGCTCGGGCTGGTCCACGCTATCGTCCGCACCGCCGCCTGCACCGGAGCCTACCTCGTCGGCGGAACCCACCGCATGGCCGCGATCGCGGCCGCCGTCGTCGTGTGTTACGGCATCACCCTCGTCCAGCTTCGGAACTGGCGGCGCGGCGTGGCGGGCCGTGACACCTCCGCCACCGGGCCCAACTAGCTCCGGCCGTCCACGAGGTCCGCGTACTCGCGGTGCTTGGCGAGATACGCGGCCACATAGCTGCAGGCCGGCACCACCCGCTTGCCCTGCGCACGCGCAAAGCGGAGGGCCGCCTCGGTGAGCTGCGCCGCGATTCCGCCGCCGCGCAGCTCGTCCGGCACAAAGGTGTGCGTGAACACCAACACATCTCCGCGTTCCTGATACTCGAGCACGGCTCGCGAACCTTGGGCGGCGACTTCGAAACAGTGCTCGGCGGGCCGATGGGCGACGGTGTTGGTCATGGGCGGATTTGGCTCCTTGTACTTCGCCGCCGAAGCCCCGCCGTCAACTCCCCGCAAGAGTTCGCCTCCCACCGCGGCGCAGGGGTGGGGCGGTGGCGCCGGAGGGACTGCCGTCGCCCGCCCCGGTGCTGGAGCGCGCCATCCCTGGCCCGCGGCGTGCTTGAGCCGAATTCATGCACCTCCAACCCCTCGCACCCCGCCGCGTTCCACCCGCCGCGCCTTCCGGGCTCTGAGTGCTGCGCCATTTCCACCATGCATCTCGTCCATTCCGCACTCGCCGCACCTCCTCCTTTGCCGGAGGTCCGGATCCCGGTCGATCGCCAGCGGCTCGCGAAACGCCTCTGGCGCGCCACCGCCGCCGATGGCACGGAGTTCGGTTTCGAGCTCGCCGGTCCCCTGGCGCACGGTGACGTCGTCCTCGTCGCCGCGGCCGTCCGCTACGTGATCGACCAATGCGCCGAACCGGTGCTCGAGATTCCGCTTCCGACCTCGCCCGAGGCCGCGGCAGTCACCGGCTGGGCCGTCGGCAACCTGCATTTCCCGATCGAGGCACAACCGGGAAGGCTGCTCGCACCCGACGATACCGCACTGCGCCAGTCGCTCGAACGGCTGGGCATCGCCCACCGGCCGATCGCAGAGGTGTTCCGTCCGCACCGGGTCGCCGCCGGCGCCGCGCCGCACCGCCATGGCGCCGGGCCGGAGGCGCATCCCTTTGTCTTCAAACCGGCGACGAACTGCCCATGAGTGCGCCGGCCGCCAACGTGTCCGTCGCGTGGATCGCACGGCTGCTCCAGACGAGCGACTCGTTCTATCCAACCGGGACCTACGCACACTCCTTTGGCCTCGAGGGCCTGGTGCAGGCCGGCGCGGTGCGCGATCGCGCCACGCTGCGCGAGTTCCTCCTCGGGCAGGCGGTGCCGCAGCTCGGCCGCACCGAGCTGCCCGTCGCCGCGCAGGCGTGGGATGCTGCCGGCGAGCCGCCGGCATGGGAGACGTTGCGCGGGCTTTGTGAACTCGGTGCCGCCCTGCGCGGCACGCGCGAGCTGCGGGCCGCTTCGGCCGCGATCGGCGCACAACGACTCGA
>JAEZSJ010000217.1 GCA_023443985.1 Verrucomicrobiota bacterium
GGGCGATGATGTTGCCCGCGATCGCCAGCCGGACGGCGGCCGCGAACGGGTCCGCGCTGCGCGCCACCGTGGCGGCCAGCGGCGGCAGCAGTTCGAGGGCGAGGCGGTTGAATCGCTGCTTCGCCTCGCGGTAGGGATCCGCACAGCCGGTGATCTCGCGCAACTGCGCCTGCAGCGCGCCGGAGAGCTGCGGCGGCGGTTGGTCGAAATCGAGCGTGGTGCTCGCCAGCAACAGCTCGCGCACGACCATGACGTCGACGTCGTCGTCCTTCGCCCCGAGCCGGATGGCCTCGGTGGCCTGGCGCAGCAGGCAGGGCAGGCAGTCGAGCGAAGTCTTCATCGGAGGCAGGGACGACGGGTTCGGCGCAGGCGGTTGGTGGAGTCGACGTGGACGACCCGGGCCTCGAACTGCGCCACGGCGGACGCGGCGACTTGTGCGTAGGAAATGATTACGACGAGGTCCCCGGCCTCGCCGAGCCGCGCCGCCGGACCGTTGAGCAGCATCGTCCCGGACCCGGCGGGGGCCTCGATCACGTAGGTGATCAGGCGCGAACCGTTGTTGAGGTTGAGCACATGGACCTGTTCGCCCGCCACCAGATCGGCGGCATCCATGAGCAGCCGGTCGATGGCGATGCTGCCCTCGTAGTTCAGCTCCTTTCCGGTGAGCGTCGCGCGATGGATCTTCGATTTGAGCAGAGTCCGGAAGGTGGTGGGTTGGTCGTTCATCGGGGGAGCGAGGGAGAGGTCGCCGAGGGGGTGTCGCTGATCGCCATGAACTTGCCGCGGGCGTGGGCGCAGAGGGCGCCCGCCTGGTGGATCTCGGCTTCGAGGTGATGGAGCGGGTGGTAGGCGACGCGATGCCGGGCCACGACGATGACCGGCTCCCCGACGCGCACCGGTTGGCGGTAGCGCACGGTCAGTTCGCCGGTGCGGGCCACGATGCCCCGCGCGAAGAGCGCGTGCACCATCGCGCTGTCGAGCGCCGTGGCGAGCAACCCGCCGTGCACGATTCCGGCGTAGCTCTCGCCGCCGGCCGGGCAAATCCATTCGGCGGATACCGCGCCGTCGGACCGGAGGTCGAACCGCAGCCCCAGGCCGCGTTCCGCGACGGGCCGGCAGGCGAAGCTCGTCTGTTGTTGCCGGGCGCCGAGCCGGCGCAGCCAGGCCTCAGTGGGCGCCGCAACCGCAGTGGTGTCCGTGTTCGCCATGATGGTGGTGGTGATGCCCGTGTCCGCCGGGTTCGTGGTGGCCGCCTTCGCAGGCGTTGGCGCCCGCGGCGAGCGCGCCGGCGAGGTACGCCCGGACCAGCTCGGCCGGAGCCGCCGGAGCGACGCCGACCGTCACCAGGATGCCGGCCTCCGCCATGCGTTGCTGGGCACCGCGCCCCATGCCGCCGGCGAGAAGGTGCGTGACGCCCTGCGCGCCAAGCCAGGCAGCCCAGCCGCACGGCTCGGGTTCGGGCGGCACGACGGTCGTGGTGCGCAGGATCGTCCGGGCGGCCGGGTCGATCTCGTACAGGGCGGCCTTGGCGGCGGCCCCGAAGTGGGGGGAGAACTCGTCGTTCGCGGTCAGCGGGAAGGCGATGATCATGGGTTGAGGGCGAGGCTCGTGAGGGCGCAGCCCCCGCAAAACGCTCGCCCGCGGCGCGGGCGGCGCCGAGAGTCGGGATGGTGCAGGTGTGCGGCTCGTTCGGTAATGAGCTTATGCCCATAACTGCGCCGCACACAAGTTTCCTTTTCTCCACCCATGGCCCGCCCCTGCTGCCCCCGCCACATCGCCCATCGTCCGCCCGCGTCGTATTTCAAGCCGGCCGGCATCCCGTTGTGCGAGCTTCAGGAGATCGAACTGGCCGCCGACGAACTCGAGGCGCTGCGCCTGGCCGACGTGGAGGATCTCTACCACACCGAGGCGGCGAAGCGCATGAAGGTCTCGCGCCAAACCTTCGACCGCATCGTGCGCCGCGCCCGCATGAAGGTCGCCGAGGCGCTCGTGCGCGGTCGCGCCTTGCGCGTGCTGGCCCCGGCGCCGAACGCCGCCCGGAAGGCCTGAGCGGGAGCGGACCCGTCGGGCGACAGGCGGTGGGGGGGGCGGGAGCCGAACGCCCGGAGCGACGCTCGGGACGCTGTCCCTCCCGGGCCAAGTCCGCATCCGCTGCACTCGGCACACGGTGTTGCACCTCCGGAGCACGGGCCGGGCGGCGTGGCGCCGACACACCCGCCGGCGGCGACCGGCAAGTTGGGTCGGCCGATTGCCTGTTGCGAAATCCCCACTACCTTCCCGGCGCTTCGCGGTCTCCGTCCCATGCCTCCCGGAACCTCGCTCGTCCAGGCGCTCCTCGGCCAGTCGTGCCTGCCTGTCGCCGAACTGGAGTTCGCATCCGGCAGAATCTGTCGGGCGAGCCCGGCTCTGGGCGCGTTGGTCGGCCGGGCGCCGGAGAGTCTGCACGGGCTCGCCTTCACCGAGCTGGTCCCTTCGGCGGAACGCGAGGCAGTGCGCACCGCGCTCGACACCCGCTCCGGCGAGCCCTTCGCGTGCCCGCTGCGCGACCATGGCGGGCCGCCCCTCCGGCTCACCGCCACCCTGCATTCCCCCGCGCCCGGGGCGGCGACCGGCCTGGTATGGCTCGAACCGGCGCCGCCGCGGTCCACGGCGGCGCCCCTGGCCGAGGGCGACGTCTTCCGCCAGATCGTGTGCGGCGCCAACGAGGGCATCTGGATCCTCGATGCCGCGGGGCGGACCTCGTTCGTCAACGAGTGCATGGCCGCGATCCTCGGCTACCGTCTCGACGAGCTGCGCGGCCGCGAGTTCTCCGAGTTCGTGCTGCAGGAGGATGTCGCGGACCACTTCGCGCAGGTCGCCCGACGCCGCGAGGGGCTGGCCGAGTGCTACGAACGCCGGTTGCGCCGCAAGGACGGTTCGCTCGTCTGGACCCAGGTCGCCGGCAACCCGTTGCTGGATGCGCACGGCCGGTTCCTGGGGTCGTTCGGGCTGATCTCCGACATCACGGAGCGCAAACGGGCCGACCGGGCGCTGCAGCTGAGCGAGGAACGGTACCGCACGCTGCTCGCCGCAGCCACCGACTACGTATTCACCGTTCCCTTCTCGGACGGGCGACCGGGGGTCACCGTGCATGGCGCCGGCTGCGTGCGCGTAACCGGCTACCAAGCGGAGGACTACGCCGCCGACCCGCTGCTCTGGCACCGCATGATCGCGCCCGAGGACTGGCCGGCCGTCGAGCGACACATCCAGCGGGCGCAGGAGGGCGCGAATGCGGACACCATCGAGCACCGGATCACCCGCCGCGACGGGGTGTTGCGCTGGGTGCGCAGCACCCTCGTGCCACGGTGCGACCCCACGGGGCGCCTCGTCGCGATCGACGGGCTGGTCACCGATGTCACCGAGCGGACCATCGCCGTGGCGCAACTGCGCGAACGCGAGTCGCTCTACCGCGCCGTGATCGAGACCTCGGCCGACGGTTTCCTGATCGCCGACCTCCGCGGCCGCCTGTTGGAGGTGAACGACGCCTACGTGCACCGCTCCGGCTACAGCCGCGAGGAGCTGCTCGGGATGAACCTGGTCGATCTCGACGCCGACAACTCCGCCGAGAAGATCGCGGAGCACATCGCCCGCATCCGCACCGGCGGCAGTGCGCTCTTCGGCACCCGCCACCGCACGAAGGACGGCACCGCCTGGGAGGCGGAGCTCAACAGCTCGTTCTGGCCGATCGGGGACGGCCGGCTGTTCGTGTTCGTCCGCGACGTCCACTTCCGCAACCGCTCCGACGCGCTGTTGCGTGCGCGCTTCCATCTCTCGGAGCTCAGCCGCCGCCAGCCCACCGGCGAGCTCATGCGCGCGGCGCTGGACACGGCGGAATTCATCACCGGCAGCGCCACGGGATTCTTCCATCTGCTCGATCCGGACGAGTCCCGGTTCACCGTGCAGACCTGGTCGACCAACACCCTGCGGCACCTGCGGCTCCCGGCCGGCGGCGGTCCCGACGCGAAGGGCGCAAACACGCTCTGGGCGGACTGCCTGCGGCACCGCGGGCCCGCGGTGATCAACGACGCCGTGCCCGCCCCGGCAGGACTGCCCGCGGAGCACCCGCCGGTCCGGCGCGCCCTCACCGTGCCGGTCCTGCGCGACGGCCGCGTCATCGCGCTGCTGGGGGTCGGCAACCGGACGACGCCGTACTCCCGGCCCGAGGTCGACTCCGTGCGCGAGCTCGCCGACCTCGCGATGGACCTCATCGAACGCGTGCAGGCCGAGCAGTCGTTGCGCCGCAACGAGCACCAGCTGCGCCTGATCATCGACGCGGTGCCCGCCCTCATCGCATACGTCGACGCCGACCTGCGTTTCCGACTGCTCAACGAGGCGTTCCACCAGTGGTTCGGCGAGCCGATCACGGAGATCGCCCGCCACCGCATTCCCGACCAGCTCGGGCCCGCCATCTGGCACGACCTCGAGCCGTTCTTCGCCCGCGCGTTCCAGGGGGAAGCCGTGAGCTTCGACCGGGAGCTCTCCTTCCGCACGGCCGGCCGCCGCTGGGTGCATTGCCATTGCACCCCCGATCGCCGGGACGACGGCAGCATCCGCGGCATCGTCATTCTGGCCAGCGACTTCAGTGGGCAGAAGCAGCTCGAGGAGCAACTGCTCCGCGCCCAACGTCTCGAGGTCGTCGGCCGGTTGGCGAGCGGCATCGCCCACGATCTGAACAACATCCTCCAGCCGGTGCTCATGGCGCCGCGCCTCCTGCGGCCCACCATCACCGACCCCGAGGCGCTCGATCTGGTGAATACAGTGGAGGGCAGCGTCCGCCGCGGCGCCGAGATCATCAAGCAGCTGCTGGCGTTCGGCCGCGGCTCGAGCCTCCACCGCGCTCCACTCCGGCTCGACACCCTGCTCGTGGACATCACCCGCATCCTCCGCGAGATGCTGCCGAAGAACATCGTCCTGCGGTGCGAGCTCCCGCCGCACGCCGAACCCGTGCACGCCGACGCCACCCAGCTGCACCAGGTGCTCATGAACCTGTGTGTGAACGCCCGTGACGCGATGCGGGCCGGCGGCACCCTCACCTTGCGCCTGACCGTCTGCACGCTCGCCGAGCCGCCGGTCGGCGGAATCCCCTCCGGGTGCACCGGCCGTTTCCAGGTCATCACCGTCGCCGACACCGGCACCGGCATCCCGCCGGAGAACCTCCCGCGCCTCTTCGACCCGTTCTTCACGACGAAGGACATCGGGGAAGGCACCGGCCTCGGGTTGGCCACCGTGCTCGGCATCGTGCGCAGCCACGAAGGTTTCCTCCGGGTCGACAGCAGCCCCGGGCACGGCAGCGCCTTCGAAATCTACCTACCGATCTCCGCCGTCGAACCGGCGCCGGCCCCGCCGCCCCCCGCGCCGCCGGCCCCCGGCCCGGGAAACCGCCGCCACATCCTCGTAGTCGACGACGAGACTCCGGTGCGCGACCTGATCCGCCGCACGCTGGTGGCGGCGGGCTATCGCGTGAGCGAGGCGGCCAACGGGGCCGAGGCCCTCGTCGCGCTCGCGCGCGCCGAGCCGGGCGTGGACCTCGTCGTCACCGATCTGCTCATGCCCGTGATGGACGGCGCGAGCCTCATCCACGAACTGCACCGCCACAGCCCTTCGCTGCCGCTCATCGCGATCAGCGGCAACCGCGCCGACCGGCCCGGAGCCCCGTCTCCGCGCACCGCCGTGCGGGCCGTGCTCGCCAAGCCATTCGATGCCGCGGCGCTGCTCCACGCGCTGGAGGCCGCGCTCCCGTGAACCTGTTTCCGACACTTGCACCATGCAGCCCGTCCCTTACCAATCGCCGGCGATGCCCGCAGTCTCCCCCACCGAAAACGCGGGCCGCGCACCGACGCGGCTGCTTCTCGTCGACGACCACCGTATCCTTCGCGATGGCCTGCGGGCCCTGCTCGCCCGCTTCCCGGAGTTCGTCGTGATCGGTGAAGCGGGCGATGGCGCCTCGGCCCTGCGCGCCGTGCGGTCGCAGCCGCCCGACATCGTCGTGCTCGATGTCCACCTGCCGGACATGAGCGGCATCGAGGTCGCGCGCCGGATCCTCGCCGTGTTCTCCGAGGTCAAGGTGGTGGTGCTCTCCTCCGACCACACCCATGAGAGCGTCCACGAAGCGCTGCTCGCGGGCATCTCCGGCTATGTGCTCAAGGACAACGCCACCGATGAGCTCGTCCGCGCCCTCCGCATGGTCGTCGCCGGGCAGCTCTACCTCTGCCCCGAGGTGGGCACCGAGATCGTCGCCAGCTACCGGCGCGGCCAGCTCCCGAACGTCGTCCCGCCCCAGCCGTTGCTCTCGGAACGCGAACTGCAGGTGCTCAAACACCTCGCCGACGGACTCCGCACCAAGGAGATCGCCGACCGGATCGGTGTCGGCGTGAAGACCGTCGAGACCTACCGGGCGCGACTCATGGAGAAGCTCCAGCTCTCCTCGGTCGCCGAGCTCACGCGGTACGCGATCCGCGAGGGCATCGTGTCGCCCTGAGGGGGCCCACCGCTCCACGGACGCGGCGCCGGTTGGCGGCACCGCACCCACGTCGTCAATACACGTCGCGCAGGTAGCGGCCGTCGCGCTTGAGCTGCTTCACCTGCTCGGCCGCGGCCTCGGGCGAAAGGCCGCCCTGTTCCGCGATGATCCGGTGCAACGCCGCGTCCACATCCTTCGCCATGCGCTTCGCATCGCCGCAGACGTAGAACGCCGCGCCGCCCTGCAACCAGCGCCAGAGTTCGTCCGCCGCCGCAAGCATGCGGTGCTGCACGTAGATGCGCTCCTCCTGGTCCCGGCTGAAGGCGAGATCCAGACGGGCGAGGTGGCCGCCGGAGCGCCAGCTCTCGAGCTCCTCCCGATAGAGGAAATCGCAGTCGCGCCGCTGCTCGCCGAAGAAAAGCCAGTTGCGTCCCGGCGCCGCGGTCGCAGCCCGTTCCTGCAGAAACGCCCGGAACGGCGCGATGCCCGCCCCCGGCCCCACCATGATCATGTCGCGTCGCGGATCTTCCGGCACGCGGAAATGCGACTCGGCCACAAAGACCTGCACCGGGGTCTCCCCGGGCACCACGCGGTCCGCGAGGTAGGTCGAGCACACGCCATGGCGGTCGCGCCGGTTCGAATGGTAGCGCACGACCGAGCCCGTCAGATGCACCTCGTCGGGGTGTCGCCTCGGCGAGGAGGCGATCGAGTAGAGCC
>JAEZSJ010000308.1 GCA_023443985.1 Verrucomicrobiota bacterium
CCGAGTCGCTCCACACGCGAATCGTCACAATCGAGGGGCTGGTCGACCGGCAGGTCGAAAAGGATGCAAACCACCTCATGCTCGAGCTCGTGGTCGAGGGCCGGCTGGTCACGTTGTGGGTGCCGCACAGTTCGCCGGGAGCCGTACCGCACTACCAGCACCGCCTGGTACGGGCCACCGGGCTGCTCTGCGCCACGCCCAACCCCGCCGGCCAGTTCACGCGCCTCGAGCTCTGCGTCGACGGCCTGCGCTTGCTCGAGATCGTGGGCGAGCTCGAGCGCGACCCGCGTTTCACCGACACTGCACCGCTCCCCATCCAGGATCTCCCCCGCGCCCCGGCCGACCAACTCGTCCACGTGCAAGGCGTCGTCCGGGCCACGGAGCCGGGGAGGTCCGTGACCTTGCGCGACGACACCGGCCAGGTCGCAGTGCTCACACCGCAGACCGGGGTCGTCAAACTCGGGGAGCCGCTTGAGGCGGTCGGTTACCCCGCGTCCTCCGGCGCCGAGATGGAGCTGCGCGAAGGGCTGCTGAGACCAGCCCGGCACGCGGCCGTCAACCTCCGCGACCTGCCTTGCCTGCGCTTGGCCGCCCAGATCCGCGACCTCCAACTGCCGGCCGCCGGTCGGGGGTACCCGGTTCATCTCTCCGGCGCAGTTACCTGGGCCCACCCGGACTCCGAGATGTTCTACCTGCTCGACGCCAGCGGCGGTGTCGGCGTGCGCCGTCCGCCCGGCATCGCCAGCCCTCCGCAGGCGGGCGACCGCGTCGAGATCGTCGGCGCGACGGAGGCGGGCGTCTTCGCGCCAATCGTCCAGGCCGCCGGTGTCCACCGCGCTGGGCACATGGACCTCCCCGAACCGACGTCGACAAGCCACCAGCAGGCGCTCACCGGCGTCAACGAAGCCCAATGGGTGGCCATGACCGCGTTTGTTCGGGACGCTGAATACAACGGACCCTGGCTCCGTCTGGAACTGAGCTGTCCCACCGGAACCTACGTCGCGCTCCTCCCCAACGACATGTCGGTTGCCGGCCTGCCCGGCTCCGTCGTCCGGCTGCAGGGCGTCTGCACCGCCGTCGCCGACGACCGGCAACGTTTCGCCGGACTCCGCCTGCTCGTGCCGGCGCCCCACTTTCTCTCGATCGAGGAACCATGTCCCGCTGATCCGTTCGCCTCCCCCGAACGCTCGATCGCCAGCCTGCGTCTCTTCGGCGCCCTCCCCTCCGGCAACCACCGCGTGCGCGTGACCGGAGTCGTCACCGCCCACATCCCCGGCCGAGTGCTCCACGTGCAGGACGGCGCCGACTGCCTGCTCGCGCTCAGCCGCGACCTCACGCCGCTCGAGCCCGGCGACCGTGTCGAGGTCGTCGGCTTCCCCCGGCGGGAGGGGATCCGCGTGGTCCTGCACGAAGCCGTCTACCGCCCGTTCGACCACCAGGCGGAGCCGCCGCCGCTCGAGCTCGCCAGCCTCCAGCCTGTCGATCCCGCGGCCGACGGCCGCCTCGCCCGGGTGAGCGGACGCCTCCTCGAGCTCTCCCCCCAGGAGCACGGCACACGCCTGACCCTGCAGAATCCGACCGGCCTGCTCGAGGCCACCCTCGGCCGCAGCCGCGCCGACATCCCTGCGGCCGCCGAGCCCGGCAGCTCCGTTGTCCTCGCCGGCATCTACCGCGTTCGGAACGACGAATACAACCATCCCGGGACGGCGCTCCTGCTGCTCCGTTCGCCCGCGGACATCGTCGTGCTCGGCCGCCCCGCCTGGTGGACCGTGCGGCGGGCGCTCGCCGCCAGCGGTGTGCTCGCCCTCGGCACCATCCTCGGCCTCGCCTGGGTCGTCGCCTTGCGCCGGCGGGTGCGGCGGCAGACCGGGATCATCCGCGAGCAGTTCGAGAAGGAGAAGGCCGCCCGCTTCGAAGCCTCCCGGATTCGCGCCTCCAAGCTCGAGTCGCTCGGTCTGCTCGCCGGCGGCATCGCCCACGACTTCAACAACCTGCTCACCGTCGTCGTCTGCAATCTCTCCCTGCTCCGCCTGGGCCACCGTTTCGAGCCCGAGGTCGAGCAATGCCTCCTGGACAGCACCCGCGCGAGCCTGCGGGCCCGGGAGCTCACCCGTCAGCTGTTGACGTTCTCGAAGGGTGGCGCGCCCATGCTCGCCACCGTCTCCCTGCCGGAGCTCGTGCGCGAGTCGGGCGAGTTCGCGTGCCACGGCTCCCCGGTCCGCTGCGTGTACGACTTCGCCGAGGACATCTGGCCGGCCCATGCCGACCGCGGCCAGATCGGCCAGGTGGTCCACAACCTCGTCCTCAACGCCGTGCAGGCCACCCCCGGCGACGGTGTCGTCATCATCGCGCTGCGCAACGACACCCTCGCCGACCATGTCGTCGCCGATCTTCCGGGAGGCCGCTACGTCCAGCTGACGATCGCCGACCAGGGCACCGGCATCCCGCCCGACGTGCTGCCCCGGATCTTCGAGCCCTATTTCACCACGAAACAGACCGGCAACGGCCTCGGCCTGGCCACCGTGCACGCGATCGTGCGCAAACACGGCGGCCAGATCGAGGTGGCATCGGACCTGGGCCGCGGCAGCACGTTCACAATCTGGCTGCCAGCCACGAAGGAGGGCCCCCTCGACGACCCCGCCTTCGCCGAGACGGCCGCACCGCGGCTCTCCGGCCGTATCCTGTTCATGGACGACGAGGAACCGATCCGCCGCACCGCCGCCCTGTTGTTCCGCCACCTCGGGCTCGAGGCGGTGATCGTTGCGGACGGCGCCGACGCGGTGCAGGAGTACCGTGCGGCCCGCGAGGGCGGTTCGCCGTTCACCGCCGTGATCCTCGATCTCGTCGTTCCGGGCGGGCTGGGCGGCGCCGAGACCTTGGCACGCCTCCGCGAGATCGACCCGCAGGTCTGTGCCATCCTCGCCACCGGCAACACGGCCCATCCGGCGGCGGCCGACCACCACGCCCACGGTTTCGCCGCACTCCTCCGCAAACCCTACGAGGCGTTCGAAGTCGCCCAGGCGCTCGCGCGCGTCCTGCCGCTGAGCTGAGCCGGACGCATGGGTCGCCGCGCGGATCCCCGGAGCCTCATTGCCGCGCCGCCTCGGCAACCGCGCGATAACGGCGGCGGAAGTGTTCCGTCAGCTCCGTCGCCAGGCGCATCTCGTCCGCCCGGTCCCGCGCCGCAAGCCGTCGCCGAATCGCTCCCCTCGTCTGCTCATAGTCGATCGCGCCCAAGTCCCCCAGTTGCGCGACCAGCGGCTCGGGCGCTCCCGCGGCAATCACCGCCGCCCACGCGGCCCGCAGTTCCTGCTGCGGATCCTGGAAGGCCACCCGCACCACGAAGGCGAGCTCCCGCAGCATCCCGCCCGTCCACTCCGGTCGATACACGAGCTGTCCCGCGGGCTCGTACGGGTCCTCGTCGGGATCCGACCGCCAGGCTCGCAGCGCCGCGTCCGCGTAGTAGTCGCGGCGCACGGGCAGCCGGCGCAACGCGTAACGCTCCGGTCCACCCGGCGTGCCGACCCGCTGGTTCCACAGGCGCTGGCCGTCCAGCGACAACACGAACTCGATGAAGTCGCACGCCAGCTCCCGGTGCGGCGCGCCCCGCAACATCCCGATCGGATCCGCCGTGTACGCCGTGCCTCCGCGCGGCACCACAAAACGCACCCGCGGTTCGCCCTCGCGCCGCCGCAGCGTCTCCTCCTGGAAGCGCCCGAAGAAATCGATGCAGATGCCGACGCCCGCGTCGCCCTGCGCGATGTCGATCGGCACCTTCTGCGCGCTGTCGGTGAAATAGCGGGCGTTGGCCGACGCAAGCTGCAGCAACCGCAGCCCCTCGCTCCAGCCCTCGCGCACCGCCCGCGCCTCCCGCGCATCATCGTCCGGCTCGCTCGCCGCCAGCGCCTCGTAACGCCGCTGCATCTGTTCCTGCACGACCATCTCGAGCGCCGAGGCGACCGACGCGCTGCGGGTCGGATCGGCCAGCGCCACTTCGCCGATCAGCCCGGGCCGCGTGAGGTCGCGCCAGCCGGTCGGCTCCGGCACGCCCACGCGCGCCAGCACATCGCGGTTCGCGAGGATGCCGTAGGTGGAAAGTACCGTGCCGTACCAGCGGCCCGCGTCGTCCTGCAGCTCCTCCCCCGCCCACGTCTGCGGCAGCACCGCGTCGGTGAACCACTCCGGATGTCGCTGGCGAATCCCCGCATCCACCAGCCAGCCCGCCCGCGCCCCGCGCCCGTACTCGAACGGGCCGCCACCGAAGAACACGTCGAAGCCGATGCCCACGGACGACTCGAGAAACGCGCGCCGGGCCGCCTGCGCCGGCGTGTCCCCGGCGGGTGTGCCCGCGGGATCGATACTCTCGTCCAGCGCGGCCGCCGCCAGGGACACATCCCACTCCCGCCCGAGCGTCCGCCGCCAATGCTGTTCGAACGCCGCCGCATAGCCCGCCCGGATGTAGCGCACGGTCTCCCCCGCCCCGCCGATCGTGCGCCAGTCGACCCGCACCGTGCGTCCGGTCCGCGCCTGGTACCAGCGCGCGAACCCCGCGCCGAACTCGTGCCGGATCGCCTCGTTGTGCGGGGTCGCCACCACCAGCGTGAGCTCCGCCGCCGCCTGCCGCGTCCGGGGTCGGAGCACGAACGGCGCGGCCACGAGGGCCGCCAGCACGGCGAGCAGCAGGTTGCGCAACCACATGGCCGGGTCTCCTCGCCGTGTCTACGGTTTGAGGACGACCACGTCGTCCGGATCGATCTCGGCCCACAGCTCGCCGCGCGCCGCCGCGCCGACGAAGCGGGGGTTGAGCTCGTGCAGCCGCAGCTCCGTCTCGCCGGAGACGAAGCGATGCTGGGCGATGTCGCCCAGGTAGAAGGTCTCGGCGATCCGGCCGCGCACGCCGTTCTGCGCCGGCATCGCGCGGGAGAGGCGGAGGCACTCCGGCCGCAACGAGACGAGCGCCTCCGCCCCGCGCCGCGGCACGTCCTCCGGGTCGCCCGGCACGCCGAGGAAGCGGCACACCGCGGTATCGACCACCAGCTTGCCCAGCTCGCCGCCCACGATGCGCCCGGGCAGCAGCGTCGTCTCCCCGATGAACCGCGCCACCGCCGCGCTGCGCGGCCGCCCGTACACCTCGTGGGGCGTGCCGAGCTGCAACACCCGCCCTGACTCCATCACGGCGATACGATCGGCGATCGCGAGCGCCTCCCGCTGGTCGTGCGTCACGTACACGGTCGTGAGCTGGTGCTGTTTGCAGACCCGGCGGATCTCGCCGCGCAGTTCGGTCCGCAGGCGGGCGTCGAGGTTCGAGAGCGGTTCGTCGAGCAACAGGCAACGCGGCCGCACCACGAGCGCCCGCGCCAGCGCCACCCGCTGCTGCTGGCCGCCGGACAACTGGTGGGGTTTGCGCCCGGCCAACGCCGCCATCTGCACCGCCTCAAGCGCCTGCACCACTCGCGGCAGGATCTCCGCCGGCGGCACCCGCCGCTCCTCGAGCCCGAACGCCACGTTCTCCTCCACGGTCAGGTGCGGCCACAGCGCATAGCTCTGGAAAACCATCCCCGTGTTCCGCTCGTGCGGCGCGAGCCGCGAGACATCGGTCTCCCCGAACCGGATCACGCCCGCGTCCGGGATCTCGAAGCCGGCGAGGCAGCGCAACAACGTCGACTTCCCGCAACCGCTCGGCCCGAGCAGGAAGAACAACTCCCCGGGCTGGATCGCCAGCGTCAACGCCTCGAGGGCCACGGTCGCGCCGAAACGTTTGCTCACGGCCTGGATGGCGATCGGGGTCATGCGTCGCGGTGCCCGCAGGCAACGCCCGCCCCCGGCCGAAGTCAAGACGCCCGCCGCCCCCCTCCGCGGCCCATGAAAGCCGATTGCCTCGTTTCCGACGCTCCCCCTACCCTCCGCGGCTCCATGCCCGCGCGCCGAAAGCTCCCTGCCCACAAGGACCTTGCCGAGATCCTCGTCACCGAGGCCCAGATCAAGCGCCGCGTCGCCGCGCTCGCCGCGGAGATCGACCGCACCTACGCCGGCCAGGAGGTCACCGCGATCGCCATCATCAACGGCGCGCTGCTCTTCACCGCGGACCTCCTGCGGCTGATCAACCGCCCCGTGCGCCTCGACTGCGTGCGGGTCTCCAGCTACCGCAACTCCGCCGTGTCCGTCACCGAACCGCAACTGCGCAGCAGCCTCACGATCGACATCGAGAACCGCCACGTGCTGCTGATCGACGACATCCTGGACACGGGCAAGACGCTCGCGATGGTCGTCGGGCTCATCGGCGCGATGAAGCCCGCCTCCGTCCGCACCTGCGTGCTGCTCGACAAACGCGGCCGCCGCGAGGTGCCCTTCGACGCCGATTTCGTCGGCTTCGAGATCCCGGACCGTTTCGTCGTCGGCTACGGCCTCGATTTCGCCGAGCGCTACCGCAACCTGCCCTGTATCGGCGTCCTCAAGCCGGCGCTCCAGAATCCGCCCGAGTGGGCCTAGCGGGAGCGGACGCGCCCGCCGGCCGGTCCGACCCCCGCAACCGCCGCCAGTTGCCGCCGAGCACGGCGGCCAGCTCCTCCGCGCCGAGTCCGCTGGAGCGGACCTCGGTCAGGAAACGGGAGAAATCCGGTTCGGGCTGGGCCTTTGGATACAGCCGCAGCGGATAGTCGGAACCGAAGAGGATCCGCCCGGCGCCGATCGCCTTCACCACCAGCGGGAACACCTCCGGCCGGTACAGCAGCGGCGAGGCCGCGGTGTCGTACCACACGTTCGCCAGCGGCTTGGCCACGGCACGGTTCAACTCGAAGAACGGCAGCAGCCCGCCCCAGTGCGCGAAGACGAAACGCACCGCTGGATGCCGCTCCGCCAGCGCGAGGAGCTCGAGGAGCGGCGTCTCCACGCGACCGGGATAGACGCGACCGGCCGGCTCCGTCACATGCAGGTTGACCGGCCAGCTCCACTCCGCCGCGAGCTCGAGCGCCGCCGCCAGCCCCGCATCCGCGTAACCGAAACCCTGGGCCGGCGGGCAGAGCTCGCCCAGTCCCGTGAGCCCTTCCTCGCGACAACGCGCCAGTTCCTCGCGCACCCCGCGCGGCCCGGCGGCCCCATGGATCGTCGCACATCCCTCCAGCCGGTCGGGATGCCGCCCCACCACCGCCGCGAGAAACCGGTTCTGCTCCGCGCACGTGGCCGCATTCTCCCAATACCAGCCGAGCAACACGGCCCGGCCGACCCCCGCCGCGTCCATGTCGCGCAGCAGGCGCCCTTCATCGGTCCAGCCTTGGAGGCTCGGCGCTGCGTCCGCGCGCGGTCCGACCATCGCCGCCCACCGCGCCTCGCCCCGGGTCGCCGCCCAGCGGGCCGGATCCGCGACCGCAGCATCGGGGTACAGGTGCACGTGACAGTCGATGATCATCGCGCACTCGACGCTGCCACACCGCAGCCGGGCGGCAAGCCGCCCGTGGGCCCCACGCGCCGCGCGGCACCGGCTCGGCCGTGCACGCGGCAGCCGTCGCATTCCCGCAATTCGCGCGCAGCCTTCCGCAAGATTCGCGCACCTCGCTCCGAAAAAGCGCTTGTTGGCCGGCCTGCGACTGGCATACACGTCGACGTTCGCGAACTTCTTTCCCTATGATCGTTACGACCGCCAAACTGTTCAAGGTGGCCTATGGCAAGTTCGCCATCGGCGCCTACAACATCAACAACGCCGAGCAGGCCATGGGCCTCTTCCGGGGCTGCGTGGAGTCCAAGGCTCCGTTCATCATCCAGATCTCCAAGGGCGCGCGCAAGTACACCGACAAGCGCATGCTCGAGGCGATCATCCGCTCCGCCGAGCAGATCTTCCCGGACGCGATCTTCGCCGTCCACCTCGACCACGGTGACGAGGAGACCTGCTACGACTGCATCAACTCGGGCTTCTTCAGCTCCGTGATGATCGATGCCTCCCACGATCCGTTCGAGAAGAACGTCGAGATCACCAAGCGCGTCGTCGATGCGGCCCACAAGAAGGGCATCTCCGTCGAGGCCGAGCTCGGCCAGCTCGGCGGCGTCGAGGAGGACATCAAGGTCGAGGACGGCCACGCCACCCTCACCAACCCCGAGGAAGCCCTCAAGTTCGTCCAGCTCACCGGGTGCGACTCGCTCGCCTGCGCCATCGGCACCAGCCACGGCGCCTTCAAGTTCAAGGGCAAGCAGTCCCTGCACTTCGACGTGCTCGAGAAGATCAAGAACCTCCTGCCGAACTTCCCGCTCGTGATGCACGGTAGCTCCAGCGTGCCGAAGGAGGAGGTCGACCGCATCAACGCCGCCGGCGGCCAGATCAAGGATTCGGCCGGCGTCGACATCAACGAGTACTTCCCGGCCGCCAAGCTCGGCGTCACCAAGATCAACATCGACACCGACGGCCGCCTCGTCTGGACCCGCGTCCACCGCGAGTTCTTCAAGAACAAGCCCGCCGAGTTCGACTTCCGCCCGCCGGGCAAGATCTTCATCGACGAGTACGCCAAGTTCATTGCCAGCCGCAATGACAAGCTCGGCTCCTCCGGCAAGATCGACGAGGTCCGCGCCTACTTGGCCGGCCACTAAGTCGTAACCGCCCTTTCGATGCGCCGCCCCTCCGTGGGCGGCGTATCTTTTGTCCCCCTGTCGCAACCACCTTTCCCTTTTCCCTATGTCCACCACCATCACCAACGTCATCGCCCGCGAGATCATCGACTCCCGCGGCAACCCGACCGTTGAGGTCGACGTCAA
>JAEZSJ010000326.1 GCA_023443985.1 Verrucomicrobiota bacterium
AGCAACTCGCGACGCTCTCCGGCGGCGCCTACTACCGCGCGCAGGCCGACACCATCGGCACCGTCTTCGACCAGATCCGCGGCCTGGTCGACCGCGACTACAAGATCACCTACCGCCGCCCCGCCAAGGTCGCCGCCAGCAACACCCCGGTGATCACGCTCGTCCTCGATGTCAGCGGTTCGATGGACATGGACTCGAAGACCCCCGGCTGCGGCCGCCGCATCGAGGCCGCCAAGGATCTTTTGCGCGGCTTCTTCGGCCGCGTGCCCGCCGGGAGTGTCACCCAGCTCTTCACGTTCTCCAACAACGTGAATCTGGTGCAGGTGCCGACCTCCGACACCGCCCGCCTGCTGCGCGCCCTCGCCCCGATCGACGCCGGCGGCGGCACCGAAACACTCAAGGCCACCAAGGCCGCCCTCGCCTCCCTCGAAAAGATCCCCTCCCGCAACCGCTCGCTGCTCTTCATCACCGACGCCGCACTTCAGGTCCCGGAGGGAAAACCGCGCAAGGAGTTCGAGCAGTACCTCACCACGTTCAAGGACCTTAACGTCCACTCGGTCTGGGTCGGCATGGTCGACGCCAAGGACAAGGCGCCCTTCGAAGACGCCGCCACACTCTCCGGCGGCAGCTACGTCGTGAGTCCCGACACCGAGGCCCTCGCCGAAGCGCTCGCCTCGCTCGAGAAAGCCCTCGCCGATCCGAAGTCCGGCAACGAGGTCGCCGTCGAAGTCCTCATCGACAAGACCGACGACAAGGGCGCGCACCACCTCCACGGCGGCACCGGGCTCTTCCCGTAGCCCGTCTCTGCGAGCACCGCCGAGCACAGCGTCGGCTGCCTCACCACCACGTTGAACAACTCGCCGGATACGCCCCAGCTCACATTCAACCTCCCCGGCGCCGTGCCTTCCGGCCACACCGGCTCCGCCACGCCGTCGCAGGCGGCCACCGGTGCCACCGACTCCCTCGAGCTCAACCGCATCCCGATCGAGAAAGCCGCGCGCAACGAGGCCGCCGAGTTTACCGTCCACGAGCTGCGCCTGTACTCGAAACTCCACGGCTTCGAGCTCCCGTCCAACCAGCGTTTCGTCGAGCTCCACGTCACGCTGAAGAACATCCTGCCCGAGCAGCAGGTGTTCATCCCCGAGCAGGGTGCCGCCCATCCCGCCAACTGGGTCGGTTCCGGCAAGGTGCGCGGCAAAACCGTCGTCGCCGTCCCACCCTACCTCGTCCCGAACCTCCGCAACCACCTCTTCCTGCGCTGGAACGACTCCGCCGAGGTCCCGCTCTCCTCGCTCTCGCTCCTCGACCCCGCGCCGCTGTTCCTGCCCGACGATCCCTCCGTGCTCGTGCAACCGGGCGCGCCGCTCACCGGCCGCCTCGTATTCCTCGTCCAGGGCACCAACCTCCAGCAGGCGTCGCTGCATTTCTACGACACCGCCTACTCGCACCTCGACCTCGCCCTCGTCGGCCCGCTCGCCGCGCGCCCGGCCGCGCTCACCGCACTGCCGACCAAGGCCGGCGCCCAGCTCTCCGACGCCTTCACGGTCAACTACCTCGACCACGCCGATTCGCCCGACGCGATCGCCGGAGTCGCCCCCGGCCAGACCAACCTCTTCCGCACCGTCCAACTCGGCCTCGAGTCGCGCGTGCAGGCGCTGCTCGCCGTGCAGCCGCCGGAGAGCTTCGACCTGCTCCTCGGCACCGACAAGGGCCCGCTCTCCACGCCGCTCGCGCCGCTCACCGACTCGTTGCCCGGCGGCCTCTACCGCCCTGCTTCGCTCGCACCCGGCTCGCACAACCGCTTCCAGCAACTCTATTGCCTGCCCGCCTCGATCGCCGCCGCGCCATCCGCACTCTTCGTCGAAACGAAGACCAAGGACGTCGTCATCCCCTTTGCGCTTCCTCTTCCTCACTACATCAACGCCGCGCCGCTCGACCCCGAGACCGGCCTCGCGATCGCCGTGAACGCGCTCTCCCTCGCCGGCAAGGAGTCCGGCCTCGACCGCCCGATGCTCGCCGCCGACGTCACCGTCGTCGATGCCGAGGACAAGTTCTCGACGGACCTCGGCAACCACTTCGTCCTCGTGCGCGCCGCCGAACCCGGCGCGCCGTTCGTCGATCCCGATGCGCCGGTGCAGCCGCGCAAGATCGCCCAGCAGGCCAACGCCGCCACCAAGAAGGGTCTCGGCTCCTTCGCCGCCGACGAGTCGCAGAAGGACAAGCCCCGCCGCGTCGACCCCGCCACCGCCGGCCTGCTCTTCGGTTTCCCCTCCGGCACCGTGATCCCCGATGGCGCCACGCGCCGCGGCGTCCTGCTTTTCGCTCCGCCTGCCGAGGGCGAATGGGTGCTCGCCTTCCACGGGCGCGAACTCGCGCGTCTCACCGCGCCGCTCGCCACGCCGCTGCCCACCGCCGACGCCTTCCTCGTCGCCCGCCGCCCCGCCTACCCCACGCTCGACGACCGCAACGTCGCCGTTCGCATCGAGAAACTGGTGGCACAGCGCGCGAAGGCCGGCGCGTTCAAGCACCTCGCCCGCGATGCGAAATCCGCCACGCGAAAGTATGACGCCGCGGGCGCCGCGCTTCCGCCCGCGTTGGAACCGCCCGCGCTCACCGCCGCCGGCGCCGCCGCTTGGAAGGAACTCCTCGCCGCTGATGAAGCCGCGCTCTGGAAAACCATCGGCGCGCTCCGCGTGCAGTCCTCGACCGACAGACCCTGGACGGTCCACCTCGCGCCGGAGACCGTTCTCACCCAGCGCTCCGGCTCCCTCTCCGACCTCGCCGATCTCGCGCGCCACTGGTACGCCGCCCGCGGCCTCGCCGTCACACCGCAACAGGCGACGCTGTCGGATGCGGGCAAGCAACTGCTCCGCGCGAAGCTGCCCCTCGGCGACCTGCCCGCGCAGATCCCATTGCTCGCGACGCCACGAGGCACCTGGGCTGTGCCCTTCGCCACGCGCGACACCGATTCGTCCAACCTGCTCGCTGCCGCCGCGCCGACAGCCGCGAAGCCCGCGCCCTCCTCCACCCAACTCACGCTCACGATCGTCTGCACTCCGCTCGCCTCGCACGCCGCCGCCAAGCTCGGCGACATGGCCAGCGCGTTGGGCGGCGGCGACGCGGGCGGCGAAAAGCGTTTCGTGCTCTGGAACGGCTCCCTCCCCACCGCCGCACTCTCACGCGACGCCGTGGATCTCTTCCTCTTCGAAACCGGCGGCAAGGATCCGGAACTCTGCGCCCAACTCGAAGGCCCCGATGGCACGGTCGACGGCAAGACCACCTTCAAGACGCTCGAGTGGAAACCCGTGCGCGAACTGCTCGAAGTCCGCACGCCGGGCCAGCGGGTGCGCATCCTCGAACGGGAACTCGGCGAAGCCTCGCTCGCCGGCACGTTGCACAGCCTCGCCATCGCCGCACCCGATCTGCCCGCCGACTCCGCCACCGCGCTCGCGCAGGAGTTCGCCGCCCGCAAATCCGCCGCGGCGCCCAACCACCGCTCGATCGCGCGTTGGCTCAACCGCGCCCGTCTCGCGAAGTTCCTCACCGCGCAGACGCGCTGGGAGGAGCAGTCCGCTCCGGCCCTCGCCGTCGGCCTCTCCCGCGCCGGCGCGCCGCGCGTGCTCATCGCGACCGTCTCCGCCACACCCGACGGCAAGCTCCACCAGTCGTTCGACCTGCGCCAGAGCGAGCCGGTCGTCGCCGGCTCACCCGAGGCGTGCAACTCGTTCCGCCTGATGAGCGGCCTCGCCGCCACCGCGTTCGAGGGCCGCACCACCGGCGGCCGCTCTGTCCTCGATTTCTGGACATCGCCCGACGACTTCATCGTCGTCTCGCCGAGAAACCGCGGCCGCTTCGCCACGGACCTCAGGACAAAGGGCTTCCCCGCCGCCGTCGTCGACCGCGTGAAGTCCGGTCCCGAGGTGCTGCTCTTCTGCAAGTATCCGGTCGATTTCGGCGGCGAGCCGCTCTGGGGCTGGCTCGCGATCAACCCGACCACCTACGCCGTCACCTCCACACTCTCCACCGGCGAAAACGGCGCGCTTGAGGAGGCCATCGTCGAGGCGATCCCGAATGCGCTGAGCTACGCCGTCGGTTATATGGTGGGCGTCGAGTCCTCCATCTGGTCGGTCTCCGCGTTCTCGCTCGAGGGGCTGCCCTATGCGGACGTGCTCGCGCAGGCGGAGAAGTTCGCCGGCGGCATCGCCGCGAATTTCAACGGCATCGGCGTCGATCCCAAGGAGGTCGCGAAGGAACTCTGGAAACGGTTCAACCTCTTCGGTTCGGATTACATCGAAGGTGGCGAGAGCTTCCGCAAGTTCAGCGACGGCTACGCCGCCGGCGTCGCCTACTATTTCAAGTGCGCCCGCGGCGGCGGTTGACCCGCTGCCCTGCTCCCGACGTGCGGAAATCCACTCCAGGAGCGGCACGCATCGACGAGCCGAATCGCGCGGACCACCGCGGACTGCGCGAGGCCGCCGCCGACGGCCCGCTCGTGGTGATCACCCGCGAAGGCGTGAAGTTCAACGACGACGGCGAATCGAACTTCCGCAGCTTCGTCGACGGCTGCAACGCCGGCGTCGCCTACTTCTTCGGACAGGCCGGCTGCGGACCAGGATCCAGCGGCCGTCCGCCGCTGCGCACCTCACCGCGCGGGCGGCGTGGCCTCGATGTAGATCGTGCTCGAGCAGTTCCCGTCCGCATCACCGAGCAGGTACGGCGTGAGCTGTTCCAACTCCGCGAGCGGCACTTCCGGTCCACCGACCCAGACCTGGCTCAGGTAGCCGCGGTCCGGCGACTCGAGCACCAGCCCGGTGTGCGCCCCGGGATGGACCGCCAGCCGCCATCCCTGCGGCCGCTCGACCGCGAGGGTCTGCACGACGAAGCCGACCTTCGCCATCTTGCGGCCGGCCACCACGTTCACGTTCCCGCCCTCCGCGGCAATCGCCGGGTGGCCGAGCAAACCGCTCACGACCGGGCCGGTCATCTGCACATCCACAATGCCCTCCGGCACCTCCTCCCAGACCACGCGGCGCGCCGTGAGGCTGAAGGGCGTGTTCACCGCCACGACATGCATGCCGAAGTACGGACGTCCGTCGGCCTTCCACCGCACCGTGCAACGCAGCCGTGTGGCCTCCCACGCGTACTCGCGCACGAGCGCCGGATACGCCGGGTCCTGTCGTTGGTGCACAACCACGAGCATCCCCTCGCGCTCGTCCACCTCGGCCGCGGCCGCGTGTTCCCACTCGACTGGGGCCGGCCACACCCAGCGCTTCTGCGGCCCCAGCCAGAAGCGATGGCCGCCCCAGTCCGGCGAGTCGCTCGCGTTCGCCGGCGCCGCCGCGGGCACCGGGGCGTCGAGCAGGTTCAGCGAGCCGTCGGCGGCGCCGAGATAGATCAGGCGCGACCGGGCCAGCGAAACCACGGCGCGCACGCCGGCGTGGGTCGAAACCCGCGCCTCCTCGCCGTGCCACTGCACCGGCTGCCAGACCGGCTCGGCCGCGGCCAAGCCGGTGACGATGACCAGAACGCCCAGAAGAAGCGTACGCGCTCGCATGGTGCCACGTTGTCCGAACTGCCGGCGCCGAGGCGAGCCGTTCCTTTCAGCATCCCACTCCGGCCGACGGTCTCGGCGCCGGCCAGCCCGGCTCACGGCCGCGGCGGTATGCCCCGATCCGGTCGGAAACCCGACACGGCCTCGGGATCCGCGCCGACGCGACGCTGCGACCGCGTTGCTCCGCTCAACGCAACGCCTCGACGCAGCCGGCAAAATCCGCCGGCACCGCGCTCCGCACCTCGATCGTGGTCTTCGTCACCGGATGCGGGAACTCCAGCCGTGCGGCATGCAGCAGCACGCGCGGCACCGGGCGCCACTCGCCACGGGCGGTGCGCAGTTGCGACGGTCCGCCGTAGAGTTCGTCTCCAAATATCGGATTTCCACCGCCGGCGAGATGCACGCGAATCTGGTGTGTGCGCCCGGTGTGCGGTTGCGCCTCGACCAGCCACCCGCCGTGCAGGCGCTCGAGCAGCCGGAAGCTCGTCTGCGCCGGGTCGCCGCCGCTGCGCACCGCGCCGAACTTGCTCACCCTCCCCACACGGCCGACGACGCCGAGGTGGTCCTCGACCGACCAGCTCTCCGGTCCCGCCGCGCCACCGGTGGCGAGCGCGAGGTACGTTTTCTGCGCCAGCTTCTCCGCAAACAGCGCGGTCGTGCCCGCGTTCGCGCGCTGGTCCCGCGTGAAGAGGAGCACGCCCGAGGTGTCGAGGTCGAGCCGGTGCTGCAGCGCAAGATAGGGTTCGCCGCCGTCGCGCCGCGCGAGAAACGCCTTCAGCGCGCCGAACACGTTCGCCCGCGCCGCGTCGAGCGTGGGCTGGGTCGGCAACCCCGCGGGTTTGTCGACGACGATGAGCCATTCGTCCTCGAACAGGATGCGGTCGGCTGTCCACGTGAACTCCCGCGGCGGCGCCTGCCGCCCCCCGGCCGCCGTCCCCGGGCCGAACTTCGCCGGATCAAGGAACACCTCGACCCACGTCCCCTCGCGCAGTTCGTAGGATGCCATCTGCTCGCGCCGGCCGTTTCGGCTCACAAGTCCGGATACAATGAGCCGACGCACCTGCGCCCGCGACACCTCGTGTCCGAGCGCCTTCGGCAGCGCCTCGGCCAGAAAATGGTCGAGCCGCACGCCCTTCTGCGCGGCGCCGATGCGCCAGGATTGTTTCCGGGTGGCCATGGCCGCACAGCGTGCGCGAACCGGGCCGCTCCTGACAAGTGCGACGCACCGCACCCGCCTCCTCCGCCCGGGTCCGGCCGAACGAGCCGACCTCCGGTGCCGGCTGGTCGGGGCACCGGCTGTCCCGCCTCGGGCCCCGTTCGCCGACGCCCGCGC
>JAEZSJ010000428.1 GCA_023443985.1 Verrucomicrobiota bacterium
TTGGTCGCACGCGCCCACCGCACCGTGCGCGAGATGGACGGCCTCGGCCCCCTCGCCCGGCTGGTCTGGCGCATGGCCGACGTCGAACAGGCCATCGATAAGGAGGCGGACAACTGGTACATGTTCCAACCCGAGCATGCCAACGATGGGGCCGAGGTCCTCGCCAAGGCCCGGGCCACCCAGGAGGAGGCCCGGCGCAAGACCGACGAGGCGCTCACCGCCTTCGACGCCCAGTTGGCACGGATCGATGCCGCCTCGCTCGACGACACGCTCCGGGACGCGCTCGCGAAGGTCGCGACCGCTCGCGGCCAACTCCCCGCGATCCGCGACCTCATGTTCAACAACCGCACCCCGGCCGAGGCGGCCCGGGTGGTCGCGTTCTATCAACAGTTCCGCGCCGAGCTCGGCGGCGTGCTGCCGCTCCTGATCAACCAGACCACCAACGAGGTGGTGACCCGCAAGCTCCTCGGCCTCGCCGAGATGATCGCCGTGCGCAAACACGCCAGCGACGCAGGCGGCCTCGTGTTCTGGAGCATCCAGACCTACAAGGCCAGCGGCACCCTGCTGCCGCGCGAGAACATCGCCAAGATGACACGCTCCGCCGAACTCGCCGACGTCTCCTGGCAACGGTTCCGCGGGCTCGCCCAGGGCGAGGCGCGCCGCCGCTTCCAGGGACTCGACACCAGCGGCCAGTGGCAGCGCAGCTTCGACCTCATCCGCCAGTTCGCCGCCAGCATCGCCGCCGACACACCTCCGCCCCTCAGCGACGAGAGTGGTTGGAGCCCGCTGTGGGGGTTCATCCAATCCGACCTCGGCGAGTTCAACCTCTGGCTCCGTACCGACTTCAGTGACACCGCCGAGTCGATTCGCCGCGCCATGGTGCGCCAGCGCAACTGGACCGCCGGCCTCGCCGCCTTCGGCGTGCTCGTGGTGTTCCTCCTCTCCCATCGCCTCGCCCGCCGCATCGCCGAGCCCATGCGGCTGACCGCCGCGAAGCTCGTCCAAGGTGCGGATACATTCGCGACCGAGGCGCGCAAGCTCGCGGCCGCCGCGGTCGAACTCTCCGATGGCGCCGGCCGGCAGGCTGCCTCGCTCGAGGAGACGAGCTCCTCCCTCGAGGAGCTCACCGCGACCACCCGGCGCAATGTCGAGACTGCCAATCTCGCCGTGTCCACCGCCCACACCGCCGCCACCAGCGCCGACGAGGGCCGCGGCCTGCTCACCACCCTCGACTCCACCGTCCAGGAAGTGGAGACCTCCGGCAGCGCCATTTCCCGCATCCTCAAGGACATCGACGAGATCGCCTTCCAGACGAACATCCTCGCCCTCAACGCCGCGATCGAGGCCGCCCGTGCCGGCGAGGCGGGGGCGGGCTTCGCGGTCGTCGCCGAGGAGGTCCGCAACCTCGCCCACCGCTCCGCCACCGCGGCCCGCGAGACGACCGCCCTGCTCGCCGGCGGCGCCACGCAGGGGAGCGGCCGGAGACAGGGCGTCGTCGAGGGCCTCAACCGCATCCGCGACGACTCGCGGCACGTCGCCACCCAGTTCGACGCCATCGTCACCCACATCGGCCAGACCGACGTCCAGGCCGCCGCGATCGCCCAGGCCTCGCAGGAGCAGAACAAGGGGCCCGAGGTCATCACCGACGCGATCCACAAGATCGACGAGGTCACCCAGTCCAATGTCGCCTCCAGCCAGAGCGTCGCCTCCGCCGCGGAGACGCTCAAGGCCAACGCCGCCGAACTGCAACGGCACGTCGTCGCCTTGGAGGACCTGATCGGCCGCACGGCCACCGCCTGAGCCGCGCCCGCTGCACCACGTCTGAGCCGCGCCCGTGTCCTGGCTCGGCGGCGTTCCGGCCCGCCAACCACGCGCGCGGCGAAGCGCGTTCTTCCGGCTTTCATTCCGTAGCCGAGATGCAAAACTCGGCGCCTTCAATGCAGCCCCACGACTCGTTCGATCTGACCGCTCCGGAGTACTTCAATTTCGCCACCGATGTGATCGACCGGTGGGCCCAGTCCCGGCCCGATGCGCCCGCCCTCTGGTGGGTCGACGCCGGAACTCGCGCTGAACGCAAGTACACCTTCCGCGAGATCTCCGCCCTCAGCAGCCAAGCCGCCAACTTCCTCCACGCCTCCGGCGTGCGCCGCGGCGACCGCGTGCTCGTCATGCTTCCGCGCCTGCCGCAATGGTGGGTGTCGATGCTCGGCCTGATCCGCCTCGGCGCGATCCCCGTGCCGGCGACGCTCCTGCTCTCGCCCCGCGAGGTCCACTACCGCATCGAAACCGCCCAGGTCTCCGCCGTGATCACCTCGGGCGAAGGCGTCGCCAAGGTCGGCGACTTCCGCGGCGTCAGCCTCATCGTCGAGAGCGCCGCCGTCGGCTGGATCGACTTCGACGGCGGCATCCGCACCGCCTCCAATGTCTTCCGCGGCGAACGCACCCGCGCCGACGATTCCGGCATCATCTACTTCACCAGCGCCACCACCGGTGAGCCCAAGATGGTGATGCACACCCAGGCCAGCTACGCCATCGGCCACCGTCTCACCGGCGGCCTCTGGCTCGACCTGAAGGAGGACGACGTCCATTGGAACATCTCCGACCTCGGCTGGGGCAAGGCCGCCTGGTCCAGCTTCTTCGGCCCGTGGCAGATGGGCGCCTGCATCTTCGCCCTCGATGTGCACGGCAAGTTCGACCCCGCCCTCACGCTCGACATGCTCGAGTGCTTCCCAATCTCCACGTGGTGCGCGCCGCCGACCGCCCTGCGCCTCATCGTGCGCGAGGACCTCGCGAAGCGCCGCTTCCCCAAGCTGCGCCACTGCGTGACCGCCGGCGAGCCGCTCAACCCCGAGGTCATCAAGATCTGGAAACAAGCCACCGGCCTCGACATCTACGAGGCCTACGGCCAGACGGAGACCGTCGTCCAGATCGGCAACTTCCGGTCGTTGAACTTCCCCATCCGCCCCGGCTCGATGGGCAAGGCCACCCCGGGCATGCACGTGTGCCTCATCGACGACGACGGCAACGAGGTCCCGCCCGACACCGAGGGCGAGATCGCTATCCGCGTGAAGCCCACCCGCCCGCTCGGCCTCTTCAAGGAGTACTGGAAGAATCCCGAGGAGACCGGCGACAAGTTCCGCGGCGACTTCTATCTCACCGGCGACCGTGCCCGCCGCGACGCCGACGGCTACTTCTGGTTCATCGGCCGCCGCGACGATGTCATCAAGAGTTCGGGTTATCGCATCGGCCCGTTCGAGGTCGAGAGCGCGCTGATCGAGCACCCCTCCGTGCTGGACGTCGCGATCGTCGGCAAACCCGACCCCGCCCGCGGCCAGATCGTGAAGGCCTTCATCGTGCTCCGGCCCGGATTCCAGGCCGGCGACGAGCTCAAGGAGGAGCTCCAGCAGCACTGCAAACGGGCGATCGCGCCCTTCAAGTACCCGCGCGAGATCGAGTTCGTCGCCGAGCTGCCGAAGAACGCCAGCGGCAAGATCCGCCGCGTCGACCTCCGCGCCCGCGAGAAGCACTGAAGAGCGTCGTGCCGGCGCAACGGCGTAGGTCGGGCTTCACGCCCGACTCTCCGCCGCGCCGATCAGGACAGACCAGTCGGGCCTGACGCCCGACCTACGGAAAAGTCGGCCAGCCCTGTGGCGCGGCTCGCGAAAGCGGCGGGCCGCGCGAAGCGCTGCCGTCGTTTCCGCTGCACCGCCGGTCAACGCTTCTCCGCCGGCTGTTTGAACACGTCGTCGAGAGTCAGCCCCGTCAGCCGCTTGATGCCGGCGAGCAGGTACCAGAGCGCGAAAAGCGTCACCACCAGGCTCGGCAGCACGTTCACCGGCCAGCTCAACGCCAGCATCCGGCCCATCTCGGCCTTGAACTCCGCCGTGTTCGGCGGGCTCCGCAGCACGACGCGCGCGAGCACGAAGTTCGTCACCGCGCTCAGGAAGAACGACGCCGCCAGCAGCCACGTCGCGCGCACCAGCAGCCGTTCGAAGGCCGCCTGCGCGCCGCGCTCGGCCAGCACGGACGCCACGCGCGCAGTATCCAGGACTTTGTCACTGTAGAGCAACGTGCGCACCAGCGGCGTCGCCGTCCACAACGAGCCGACGACCGCCACGCCGAAGACCAGCGGCACCGCCGCCTCCTTCACCGCGATCCAGATCGCCGCCACCTCGAAGAGCCCGAGCCCGCCGGTCAGCAGCGTCGAGATGAAGCCGACGACCGAGAAGAAGTTCCATTTCCGCCGCACCACGAGGTCGTAGGCGCCGTAGCCGATCGGGAACGCCAGCGCCACCACCAGCGCCCACACCGGGCCCAGTCCCGGGCTCTGCCAGAACAGCACCTTCGCGGGACCGCTGAACTTGATCAGGATGAACGAGGGCAACACCACGTTGCAGATCAGGTTCAGCAGCAGGTTCTCCTGCTTCTCGGCAGGAGCGCGGGTGGCGACGGGTTCGGGCATGTCGCGCGCCATTGAGCCGAACCGTCCGCCGTTGAACAGCGTTTTCCCTGCGCCCTTGAACCGCGCCGGCCCTGCTCCGTTCGTGCCGGAGAGCGCACCACCGCCGCTCCGCGCGGCCGCCCTCCCAGGAGCCGCCCGCCGCCATTTCTCGCCTCGCGCCCCGCGCGCCTCCGCCCATCCTCGGCCTCGTTCCCGCTCCCATGTCCACCTCGACGATCCTCCTTGGCGTCAACATCGACCATGCCGCCACCCTCCGCCAGGCCCGCTACCGCGCCGAGCCGGAGACCTGCGGCCGCTTCATCGAACCCGATCCCGTCGAACTCGCCCTCGCCGCCGAACGCGCCGGGGCCGATGGCATCACCGTCCACCTGCGCGAGGACCGCCGCCACATCCAGGAACGCGATGTCTGGCGCCTGCGCGAGTCGATCAAGACCCGCCTCAACCTCGAGATGGCCTGCACCGACGCCATGGTCGCCTTCGCGCTCAAGTTGAAGCCCGAGTTCGCCTGCCTCGTCCCGGAGAACCGCGCCGAGGTCACCACCGAGGGCGGCCTCGACGTCGTGGGGCAGCGCGCCCGTGTGCGCGACACCGTCGCCGCGCTCACCGCCGCCGGCATCAAGACCAGCCTTTTCATCGGCCCCGACACCGCCTCGCTCGAGGCCGCCGCGGAGATGCGGAGCCCCTTCGTCGAGCTCCATACCGGCGCGTTCGCCCACAGCTACTTCACCCCCGCGATGGGCGAGGAGCTCGCCCGACTGCACCGCGCCGCCGAGCTCGGGCGGACGCTCGGCCTGATGGTGAACGCCGGCCACGGCATCAACTATGTGAACATCGCCGAGGTCCGCCGGATCCCCGGACTGCATGAATTCAACATCGGCCACAGCATCGTCTCCCGCGCCCTGCTCACCGGTATCGACGAGGCGGTGCGCGAGATGAAGCGCCGGATGAACGACGCCTGAGTCGGCGGGGAATCCCGCCCTCGCCGCGGTCCAGCCTAGAAGCTCGCCGCGTCCGGCCGCACAAAGCCCTTGCGCAAGGCGTAGCGGATCAGCTCCGCCTGCGTGTTGGCCCCGAGCTTCTTCATGATGTTGCGGCGGTGCGAATGCACCGTCCAGGCGGTGAGCCCCATCTGCGCCGCGGCCTCGTCGTTCGACATCCCCCGGCCAAGCAGCTGCAGCAGCTGTTGCTCGCGGTCGCTCAGCACCTTCACGAACGACTCCGGGTCGGCCCGCATCTCCCGGTGCACGCGCTGCACCACCTCGGCATAGTAGACCCGGCCGGACGCGACCGTCTCGATCGCGGCGCGCAGCACCTCCGGTTGCTGGACGTTCTTGTCCACGAAACCCTGGATGCCGATCTCGCGAATCCGATGGATGGTGACCTCGTCGTGCAATGACGTCAGCGCCAGGATCCGCACCTCGCGGAGCTTCTCGAAGAGCCGCTCGGCGACGTCGAGCCCGTCTCCATCCGGCAACTGCAGGTCGAGCAGCACGATGTCCGGCCGCAGCGGCGGGATCCGTTCCAGCGACTCCCGGACGGTGCCGACGTCGGCGACCACTTCGAAGCCGAACTGCGTCGTGCACAGGCCCACGAGCAAGCGCCGGAACAGCTCCTGATCTTCCACGATGGCCAGGCGGATCGACATGGAGAAAGAGACTGGGTGGATTCAGCTGGAGGCCGCGGTTTCCTGCAAGCCCGCACACGCGCCCCGGTCGGCCGCGTCGCTGCGGTCGGCCGGCACAGGCGGTCCGAATGGGCCGAATCTCAGCGCGCGCCCTGTTTCGCCGTGTACAGCGCCACCAGCGCGGCGCCGATCGCCTGCGAGAGCTCGCCGAGTGTCGCCGGCACGATCTGCATCACCGCGCGCTGCGCGGGGAAGAGATACGGCAGCGCCGACTCGCGCACGATGCGCAGATATCGTTCGCGGAACTCCGGTGTCGTCGACTCCGGGTCCATCAGACCGCCGCCGATCACCACGTACTTCGTGTCGAGGGCCATCGCGAGGTTCGCCACGTGCAGCCCCATCGCCTTCGCTTGGAAGTCGAAGATCTCGAGCGCGAGCGGATCGCCCTTCTGCGCGCGGCCGCGCAGCGAGAGCACCTTCTCCTTCGGCGTGCCCGTCGCGGTGGCCAGCTCGTGTTGCGGGTAATTCTTCAGCATGTCCTCGAGGAGGTGCGGCAGTCCGGAGATCGTCGTGTAGGCTTCAACACACCCCCAATCGCGGCCGCACCCACACGGGTACGCGCGCACGTTGCCGAGCAGATGCAAGGGCGCGGGCATGTGCCCCGCCTCCATGCCCGCGAGCGTGTCGCCGTCGAGCGGCAGGCCGTCCGGGCCGACGTACGCCGTGCCCAGGCCCGAGCCGGGCGCGAGCATGAGCACCGAGGCCTTCTCCGAACCGCGCACCCGTTGCGCCTCGCCCACGCCGCCGAGGTTGCCGTCGTTGCCGACCACCAGCGGCACCGGCCGCCCCGCCGCGGCGGCGAGCGCCTTGGCATAGTCGTTGTAGAAGTCCCAGCCGATGAAGCTCGCGGGCAGGTTCGCCGAACGGTCGAGCACGCCGTAGCGCTGGTACGGCCCCGGCAACGCGAGACCGACGCCGCGCACATCCGACCACATCAGGCCGTTCTCCGCCAGAAAGCCGGAAGCGCCCTCGACCCAGCCGGCGATCACCGCCTGCGTACCGAGCTGCGAGTTCGTGGAGCTCTGCCGCAGCTTCTGGGAGATCGCGGAGCCGTCGGCCCACACGCCGCAGGTTTTGGAGGTGGTGGCGCCGCTGTCGGTGCCGATGAACACGCCTTGGGTTTTCACAAGAGGGAGATGGTTGTCGTCGGATTCGGGGGGAAGGAGGCACGCGCTCGCGGTCGCGCAAGGCGCCGCGGCGAACGTGCCGGATCGCGATTCCCGCTACGCCCTCCCCGACCGTCAATCCATTTGCCCGCGCGCACGGCCGCCGCGTCGCTCGTTCGTTTGGGTAATGCAAAGTGGGCCCGCCCACCCGCGGCGGAGAGCCGCGCGATGCCGCCGGAGAATTTCTTCGCCGGCGCGTGCATCCGAGTGTTGACAAGCGCCCGCGCGGCCTTGTTCTAGCGGCCCTTCTGCCACTGCCCAGTAGCTCAGCGGTAGAGCAGGTGACTGTTAATCACTTGGTCGCTGGTTCGATCCCAGCCTGGGCAGCCAATTTCTCGAAAGCGCACCCGGTGTCAGACGATGACACCGGGTGTCTTTTTTCCTGGAGTTCAATGCTTTGCAGGAGATCGCGGACCTGCTGCATAAAGTCGGGCCGTGCCACCGGGTGACCGGAATTGTCGGAGCTTTGTGTGCGCAGTTGTGTGCGCAGTTGTGTGCGTGTTTCCAGAGGAGAACCGGCCGGACTTTGTGTGCTTTGTGTGTGCGCCTCTCCCGGGGCGGCCTCCTTTCCAACGACCAGCGCCGGGGTGCCGATCCACGGCAGCTTCGCCACCTCATCGTGCAGGCCGAGCGCCGGCACATCCGTGTAGACCTTCGCCGTCAGGTTCGCGTCGGAGTGCCCGAGCAGTTCCTGCGCGGCGCGCTGATTGATCCCGTAACGCACGCCGAGCGTCTGCCAGGTCTTGCGGAACGAATGGAAGTGCAGCACGCGGCCGAGCCCGTCCACGCGTTCGATGCCCGCCCGTTTGAAATCGCTGCGCAGGATGTCGTAGGTCGGCCACGCGTACCAGAACACCGGCCGCGTCGGCAGCACGCCCTTCGGCTTCAACTCCCGCAACGCGTCGACCAGCTCCCGCCGCAGCGGCACGGCGCGCTTGTCCTTGTCCTTCGTCGTGTCCGCCCGGAACAGCGCGAACGGCTGGGCTTCGTCGAGATGCAGGTCGGACCACACCAGCGCCCGCACCTCCGATTTCCGCTGCCCGGTGTAGAGCAGCATCTGGTAGGCGAGCTTCCGTTTGCCAGCGATGGCGAAGAGCCGCTGCAACTCGTCCTCCGTGAACGCCCGCGAGAGACGCACCTGTTTCCCGCGCACCTCGACATGGCTGACCTTCGCCAACGGGTTGACGAGCAACCGCTCCGTCTCGACGAGCCAGTTGAGGAACGCCGACGCCGAAAGGTGGTACTCCTTCTTGGTCTTCGCCGAGCACGTCAGGCTCGCGCGCCATTTCACAAACGCGCCCGGACGGATCTCGCTGACGATGCTCCACCGGTTGTCGTCGATCATCTTCCGGATGCGCGTTGTCGTGTCGCGCACATGCTTCGGCTTCAGCTCGCGGCTCCGCAAGTCCGCCTCGTACTCGTCGACCAGGATCACCAACGGCGTGCCCGCGGCCTCGCGCACGACCTTCGGCGCGATGATGCCCTCCTGCTCTCGCTGCTTCTCTACGATGAGGTCCCGGAGCCGTTTCTCGGCCGTCGCACGGTCGGGCGTGTTCAGCGGCACGGTGACGGTCTTGTCGCCCTGGTTGAGGCGATAGCGGCCGCTGAACAGGCGCGCCTGCACCCGTTTGCCTTCGATCATGCGACAGTGGCGGAAAACGTAAGCGATCATGGCGGTTAGGAATACCGGACGGTGGATGCTTCGAGGTAGCGACGCAGCTCGCTTGGCCTCACCCGCGGCGAGCGTTCGCTCACCTTCACAAAAGCGATCCTGCCGCCGTCGACAAGTCGCCGAAACTGGCGCAGCGAGATCCCGAGCGACCGCGCCGCCTCACCGAACGCGAGCAACGGCTCCAGCCCGTTGCCCGCGTCGGTGAGCGTCGTCGTGCCGGATCGGCGCAGCGCCTTCGGGCGCGCAGTCGTGGCGCCACAGTCGTCCGGCACAGGCGCGGCGGCGGGAACCGACGCAGTGCGCTCCGTTGTCGGGCACGGCGCGACGGCGACGGCCGGCGCAAGATCGCCGGCGAGGAAATCGAGCTGGGTGGCTGAGGTGGTGTTCATGCCGCAAGTCTTCGCTTCCCGGTGACAACGACAACGGCCCACGGCTACCGAGAACGCGGCAGCGCTCATCCCCCAATCGCGGTAGGCGCCGGCGCGCCATTTCCGCGGTGTCACCAGCCTAGTTCGGGAGTCTTTGCCTTCGAAGAGCCTTTCCGGTTCTTTCGAGACTTGCGCGTTTGTTCGGTTGATAGACGCAAGGCCCTAACGACTTCGTTGGGTTGTAAGTCATTGAAGAACGGAGCCGAAAATCGCGAAAAATCGGAGCCTCAGTGGAGGCCTTCGCGCCCCGCTCCGGATACCGTAAAAGGGGTAGACGTCTGCAACGCGACGAGTGCGCGTTTTCGGGACAACCGCTGAGCCGCACGGACTCGAACGGGAGTTGCGTCCGTGAAGAAATCGAGGGCCGAAAGAGGCGCGCGAAACGGGCTCGCCGAAGCCCCAAAACACACGGGGAACTGGCCGAGGAATGATGAAAACCTGGGCCGAAAGCGGGCCTGCGAGCGCACCGTTTGTGGCGGTGGCTCGTCCGCCTCACCTCCGTTCGGCGCGCCCGCCATGCCCACGAGGCATGGTGCAAACC
>JAEZSJ010000150.1 GCA_023443985.1 Verrucomicrobiota bacterium
CTCATGGGCGGGAGGCCGGCGGGGCGGCGGGGAGGGGCGGGCGGGCGTTCTGCGTCGCGAGCATGGAGACGCGGTAACAGGGGGCGGTCGCGGCGTCCACCCTGCAGCGACCGGAGTCTCGCGGAGCCGGGGACATGTCAGTCGAGGGCGCCGAGCGCGTCCAACCGGCGCCGGACTCCGGCGGCGCCCTCCGCGAAGGCCCAGGCCACCTCTCCGGCCTCGCGCAGCGCGTGGTCCCCGGGAGTATCCGGAAGGTGAAGGCGACGTTTCTCCGCGGAGAAGATCTCCGCCTTGGTGACGCCCTCGAAGAGCAGACGTTGGTCGGCGGGATGGGAGCCGAGCCATTGGTTGAAGCGGTCGGCGGCCTGCTCGAAACGCCGGCGGGCGTCGCCGCCGGCGGCGGTCTGGGCGATCTCGTTGGCCAGGGCGGCGCCGAGCGAAAGCCGGAGCGCGTTGGACATGGCGTCGCGGGCCCGGCGGAGTTCGGCCGAGCGGGCCTGTCGGTCGGCGGCGGAGCGGGAGTCCGCGTGGCGGGCGGCGATCTCCCCCGCGAAGTCGCGGGCCGGGCCGGACAGAAGGGACGCGGCCACCGTTTCGTAGTTCGAATACGGGGCGCCCTGGATCACGGCGCCCCGGTGGGAGGTGTTCACGTAGCGGATCTGCGGGGTGCGGGCGATGAGGCTTTCAACGGTGCGGAGGTACCAGACATGGCGGACGGGCACGGACACCTCCGGGTGTGTCGTGCCCGGCAGGCGGTGGACCTGTTCCTGGTCGTGGCGGTTGAGGCCGAAGTCGGTGTAGAAGGTGTCGGCGGCGTGGCTGCGGCCGTCCTCGGCGATGGCGAAATCCTGTCCGACGAACACGACGCGGTTGCAGCCGAAGTGGGCGGCGAGGTTCAGGATGGTGGCCGAGACGGTGCCTTCGCCGAGCAGGGCGGGCGCCGGCGGCAGGGCCGCGGCGGCGCGCAGGCGCGCGAGGAGCGGACTCTCGTCGGTCATGCCGAACAGCCGGCCGGCGAAGCGTCGGTGCACACCGGGATAGGCGAAGACGGGGGCGACGAGGTGGGTGTGGCCAAGCGGTTGCCCTTCGTAGCCGAGATCGGTCGTGGAGAAGGGATCGATCGTGACGGTGAGGTGGGGCGAGAGGCCGTGCGCGGCGAGCGCGCGGAAGGAGGTGTTGCCCGTGACGACGAGCGCGTGCGAGGCGATGCGGCGCAGGAAGGGCAGTGCGTCGTCGAGCGACGGCCCGGCGGCGACAAGCACGAGCGGGGCGCCCGCGAAGGCGCCGGCGAGCGCGCTGATCTCGGGGGCGGCGAGGAAGGCCGGGAGATTCGCGCAGGTGTTCTCCCACCGCACCGGCGCCAGTCGCAGGTCTGTCAGGACGTTCTGCCAACGCTGCTGGACGCGCGAGAGGGTTGTGGCGAGCAGCGGTTTCCATACCGCTTCGGCGCCGGGGAGGCGCGAGGGGAGCAACAGGGCGCGGGCGCGATCGACCCAGGCGAGTTCGCGGTTCAGGCGGCGCAGCGCCGCGGCCTCCGGGGCGCCGATGGAGAGGAAGACGCGGGGATCGGAGAGCCAGGCGGAGCAGTCCTCGGTGGCGAGCCGGGCCGCGAGCGGGCCGGCGGCGGGCTCCACACACCAGTACAGCGTCTCGCGCGGCGAACCGGTGCGCAGGGCGGCGGTGGTGCGGGGGCCGGGGATTCCCGTGAGGACGAGCAGGACGCGCCGGCTGGCCGTCGCTTCGGCGACGATGCCCGCGGGCTCCTCGGCGACCGTGGCGGGCGCCGGAGCCAGGGGGGAGTTCTCCAGAAGCGCGAGGACTTCCGGACAGCGGGTCGCGAGCGCCCGCCGGTTGGCGGCGAGCAGGGGCATGGAGGGCCGGCGCGGGCCGCCGCTCAGGCGGTGGCGAGCGTCGCGAGGGAGGCCTGCTGACCGGCGACGAGGCCCTGGGCGAGGCACTCGTTGATGTTGATCAGGGTCTGGATCTTCTCCGGATTGCCGTAGGCGAGCACCTCGATCGATGTCTTGTGAACGTAGATACTGAGGCGGAGCAGGTCGTTGCGCAGGCTGGTGGTCAGCGGGCACTCGGGCCGGTCCCAGTCGGCGTGGAAGACATCCCAGACGCGCAGGTTGTAGCGCACGGCGGCGTCGAGGAGCGTGTTGCGGGTCGCCTCGTCGGTCGCGCCCAATACCTGGCGATACTGGACGGCGGCGCGGCGGAGCACCTGCACCTCGACGTCGCGGCCCGACATCGTCTGCTTTTCAACTTTCTTGTAGGTCGTGTGAGCGTTCATGAGCTTTTCGGACAAGAGCCTCCTCATAGGCGATGAGCTTCCGGGTGGCCTTGAGGGCGCGGTAGAAGTCGTCGGTGAGGATCAGTTCTCCGATTTCGTCGATCAGGGGAAGGGTGCTGGGGACGGCCGCGGAGAGGATGCGGACCAGTTCCCAGAAAGTCTTGTGATGGGCGGGGAGGTTGCCGGGCTCGAAGTACATCAACTGCACGACGTAGTAGATCTTCTTGCAGATCGTGTCGGCCTGGCGCTCGGTCAGGATGTCCTTGTGGCGAAGGATGGGCACCTCGTTCTCGATGGTGAACTGGGTGAGGCGGTCGCCGTTCTTCACCAAGGCGCCGCCGAGCAGGATGACCTCGTGCGGCTTGAGCGTAATTTTGAGAGGCACGGTGATTAGGGGTGTGCAGACAACACATCGTGTCGGGCCACGGAAAGTTTAGGGGAAAAGCCCGTCGTCAAAGCCGGGAGAGTGAAAAAATCTCGGGCCGTATCCTGGTGCCGGAGGCGCCGCGGGGCGGCCGGAGCCGCGACCGGCTGGGGGGGCGGGTCCGGGGCCGGGCGGATCCGCGGCGTCATGGGAGGGGGGCGGGGAAAAAAAAGGAGCGGGCCGAAGCCCGCTCCTTGGAAAGACTCAACTTGGAACTCCGACTGGACCTTAGCGGAGGAGTTGCAGAACCGACTGGGAGGCCTGCGACGCGAGCGAGAGCGAGTTGACGCCCAAGGATTGCTGCGTGTTGAGGGCCAGGAGGTTCGCCGCTTCCTCGTTGAGGTCGGCATTGGTGAGGTTGTCCGCACCGGTGGTCAGGGTGTTCACCATGGTCTTGGTGAAGTCCTGGCGAGCGGTGAGAACACCGAGGTTGGCGGAGAGCTTCTTGGACTCCGTACGGAGGTCGCCTTCCGCAGCCTCGAGATCGGCGATCGCGGCGTCGACGTCCGTGTTGGCGGCGAAGCTGCCGGCGGCAGCGGCGATGCCCAGACCGGTGGCGCTGCCATCGAAACCGGCGAGGTCGATGGTGGAGCTGCCGATCTTCTCACCGAACTCGACGGTGAGGGTGTCGCTGCCGAGCAGATTGACGCCATCGTAGCCGGAGTCGGCTGCCATTTCGTTGATCTGCGTGCGGATGGTGTCGAAGCGGGTCGCCAGCGCAGCGCGATCGGCCACGGCCTGCGTGTCGGCTGTGTCGGAGGAGAGGGCGCGGGCGTCGTTCGCGATACCTTTCGCCTGAGAGATCAGGCTCTTGATACCCTTGATGCCAGCGTCGGCCGCCTTCACGGTCTGCACGCCTTTCGAGATACCGTCCAAACGGGCGGTCAGGTCGCTCGCACGATTCTTCAGGGCTTCTGCCGTGAAATAGTTCGTGGGATTGTCGATCGGGCTGTTGACCTTCTTGCCCGTGCCCAAGCGTTCCTGGGTGCGGGACAGCAATGTCGCGGTGGCTTGCAGAGACTGCAGGTTGGAGCGAATGCCGGAGGTGAGTGAGATGTCAGCCATGGGAGGATCCTTTCTGGATTGTTGGGATTGTTGAAAACGTACGGCAGTTCTTGCCGCACGTGGTGGTTATCGGCGGAGGCCCCGGCGACTTTAGTTCGACTTTTTGCGGACGCCGACGCACGAGCGGCAGGCTAGGGAGATAACCCTAGGTTTCGGCGGCGGGTGGACGGCTCCCCGGGCGGCGGATACTCCGCTGGAGGCGGGTGGGGCGGTGTGCTGCCGGCGCAACCAAGGTCGATTTCGGAGAGCAAAAGAGGGGGGCGGCGAGCCGGGCCGACGGCGGCGGTGTTTCCCGGAAGATGGCGTCGGCACGGATCTTGCGCTAGAGAGGGGCACTCCTCGGAAACTCCATTTCTCCGGCAGAAATTGCCCCGCGTGGGCGGCTCTGCGGGACGACGCCCTTCCACCCCAACTCCCATGTTCGACCACGCCACCCTCTTCATCACCGGCGGTACGGGTTCCTTCGGCCGGCGTTTTGTGCGCCATGTGCTGGAGAACCACCGCCCCCGCAAGGTGATCGTGTACTCCCGCGACGAGCAGAAGCACTACGACATGCAGCAAGAGTTCGACCATCCGGCGATGCGCTACTTCATCGGCGATGTGCGCGATCTGTCGCGCCTGACGCTGGGGATGCGCGAGGTGGATTATGTGATCCACGCGGCGGCGATGAAGCACGTGCCCATCGCCGAGTACAACCCGATGGAGTGCGTGAAGACCAACATCGACGGTGCGAACAACGTGATCCGCGCCGCGCTGGACTGCGGGGTGAAGAAGGTGATCGCGCTCTCGACCGACAAGGCGGCGAATCCAATCAATCTCTACGGCGCCACCAAGCTCGTCTCCGACAAGCTCTTCACCGCCGCCAACAACCTCTCCGGCGATCGGCCGACGCGGTTTTCGGTGGTGCGTTACGGCAACGTCGTCGGCTCGCGCGGTTCGGTGGTCCCGTTCTTCCAGAAACTGCTCCGCGAAGGCGCCGCGGAGATCCCGATCACCGATCCGCGCATGACGCGGTTCTGGATCACCCTCGACCAGGGAGTGGACTTCGTCCTCAAGAGTTTCGCCCGGATGTTCGGCGGCGAGGTCTTTGTGCCGAAGATCCCCTCGATGCGCATGACGGAATTGGCCGCCGCGTTGGCGCCGAAGCTCCCGCAGAAGATCGTGGGCATCCGGCCGGGCGAGAAGCTGCACGAGGTGATGTGCCCGAGCGAGTCCGCCCACCTTACGCTCGATTTCTCGGACCACTATGTGATCAAGCCGTCGATCCTTTTCACGCAGGCGCCCGACTACCAGCTCAACAAGCTCGGCGAGCGCGGCCAGCCCGTGCCCGACGGTTTCGAGTACAGCTCGGACAAGAACACCCAGTGGCTCGACGCCGGACAGCTCACGGAACTGCTGAGGAGCTGAAAATCCTCGCAGGCCCGGATGCCGGCGCCACTCTGGGCCACGCCACGGAGCCCGCCATCCCAGCCCCGAAGTCCAGAAGGTACGCAATCCGCCCTCCGCCATCCAGAGATGCTTCCCTACGCCCGACAGAACGTCAGCGAGGAGGACATAGCCGCCGTCGCCGCCGTGCTGCGCTCGGATTTCCTGACGCAGGGTCCGGCGGTGCCCCGCTTCGAGGCGCGCGTGGCTGAAATCTGCGGCGCGAAGCATGCGGTCGCCGTGAGCAGCGCCACCGCGGGGCTGCACCTGGCCTGCCTCGCGCTCGGACTCGGCCCGGGCGGGACGCTGTGGACCTCGCCCAACACCTTCGTCGCGTCGGCGAACTGCGCGCGGTACTGCGGGGCGGAGGTGGACTTCGTGGATGTGGAGCCGGACGCGGGGAACCTCTCGGTTGCGGCGCTGCGTGCGAAGCTCGAGGTTGCCGCGCGGGAGAAACGACTGCCCGCGGTGCTCGTGCCGGTCCACTTTGCGGGGCTGCCGTGCGACCTGGCGGAGATCGCAGCATTGGCCAACGAATACGAGGTGGCGGTGCTGGAGGATGCGGCCCATGCGCTCGGCGCCACCTATCGCGGCGGACCGGTCGGCGACGGGCGGTTCTCCGCCTGCACCGTGTTGAGTTTCCACGCGGTGAAGATCGCGACGACGGGCGAGGGCGGAGTGGTCCTCACGAACCGCGACGATCTCGCGGCGCACCTGCGGCGCCTCCGCACCCACGGGATCACCCGCGATCCGGCGGAGCTGACGACCGCGCCCGAGGGCCCCTGGAGCTACGAACAGCTCGAACTCGGCTTCCATTATCGGCTCACCGACATCCAGGCCGCGCTCGGTGCATCGCAACTGGAGCGTCTGCCGGAGTTCCTCCGCCGCCGCCGGGAGTTGGCCGCGCGGTACGACGGGCTGCTGCGCGACCTGCCGCTCCGTCTGCCGGCTCGCCGGGAGGACCGCGAGTCGAGCTGGCATCTGTATCCGGTTCTCCTCGATTCGGAACGGTGCCAGCGCGGCCGGGCCGCGGTGTACGCCGCGCTGCGCACGGCGGGGATCGGCGTGAACGTCCACTACATCCCGGTGCACCTCCAGCCGTACTACCGGAAGGCGGGTTTCAGGACCGGCGACTTCCCCGCGGCGGAGGCGCGCTACGCGGCGACGCTGACGCTGCCGCTGTTCTTCGGCATGACCGACGCGCAGCAGAATGCGGTCGTGGAGGCGCTGCGCTCAGCGCTCGGCGAGGAGGCCGGAACATGAGGAAGGGAACCACGCGAATCGCTGAAGGACTGCGTCGTCCCGCCACGGACCGGAGGATCGGAGCGGCCGGCGGGCGAAGCCGTCCAGCCGCGGCCTCAGTCCTCCCAGCCGTCGATCGGCCCCTGCGCCTCGCGGTACACGCCGAGCAGATCGTCGATGGTGTGGACATCGGTCGTGCCCGCGCGCGGATCGTCGAACTTGTGGGCGTACTCGAGCACCTTCCACGGATCGCCGTAGGCGGCGAGGCGCGCGGCGGTCTGCGCCCAGGCGGCGTAGGGCACCGAGAGCGCCTCGCCCTTCTCGGCGGCGAGCTCGACCGCGCGGTCGATCACCTCCGACGCGCAGGTGGGCAGGTTGATGTTGAAGTTCACGTGCACGTCGCAGGGAAAGTGCGTGACGATGTGCTGGAACACCGGAACCGACGGCACGTTGTCGGCGGCGAGCTCGGCCGGGCGGCGGAGCACCGTGGCGCCGAAATCCCGCGCGATCCGCGCGATGAGCTCGCTCTCGGTCGAGACGACGATCTCGTCCACCAGTCGGCTGTGTCGCAGGATTTCAATGCCGAGCCCGACGAGCGGTTTCCCGGCGAAGGGGAGGATGTTTTTGTAGGGAAGGCGTTTGCTGCCCAGGCGCGCGATGATCGAGCCGACGACGTGCATGGTCGCAGCATCGCGGCGCGCGAGCGCGGCGGCAAGCCGCGGACGGCGGAGGTGGCCGCATGAGCCCGCTCCTTCTGCGTTGCGACGCGACCGCCGCCCTCGGC
>JAEZSJ010000155.1 GCA_023443985.1 Verrucomicrobiota bacterium
CCCCGGTCGCGCCGCCCGCCCCGCCGGCGCCTCCTCCGCCGCCCCCGCCGATCCAGGTCTGCACTCATGCCGTGAAGGGCGTGCACCTCGACGCCTGCGTCCGGGGCGATGCCGTCGTCGCCGCCGCCGAGCTGATGCGCCGCGAAGGCTTCGCCATCGACACCATCACCGGCCTCGACTGGCTCGCCCAAGGCCTGATGGAGGTCGTGTACGATTACTTCCACCCGCTCTCCGGCCTGCGCGTCGCCATCCGCTGCCGCATCGCCCGCGACGCCGAGGAGGTGCCCACCATCTCGGGCGTCTTCCCCGGCGCCAACTGGCACGAACGCGAGACGCACGACTTCTTCGGCATCCGCTTCGCCGGCCACCCCAACCTCACGCCGTTCCTCCTCCCCGAGGACGCCACGTTCCATCCCCTTAGGAAGGACTTCTCCGGTGCTCCTGCTGAATAAAGAAGAAGCCCTCGCCCGCGTCGCCTCGTCGCACAGCGTCGGCGGCCCCAACGAGACCTTCGTCCTCAACCTCGGGCCGCAGCATCCCGCCACCCACGGCGTGCTGCGCGTCAAGCTCACGATGGATGGCGAGTTCATCCACAAGGCGGAGTGCGTGATCGGCTACATCCACCGCATGCACGAGAAGATGGGCGAGAACCGCACCTGCGTGCAGTTCCTGCCCAACACCAGTCGCCTCGACTACCTCTCGGCCATGCAGTACACCCACGCGTGGTGCGGCGCCGTCGAGCGGGCCTGCAAGATCGAAGTGCCCCAGCGCGCCGAATACATCCGCGTCGTCACCTCCGAGCTCAACCGCATCGCCTCCCACCTCGTCGGCTGGGGCGCGTGGGTCATGGACCTCGGCGGCCTCACCCCGATCCTCTACGCCTTCGACGACCGCGAGAAGATCCTCGACCTGCTCGAGGGCATCTGCGGCGCCCGCCTCACGTTCTGCTACTACCGCATCGGCGGCGTGGTGAACGACATCGACGACTCCTTCATCCAGGGCGCCCGCGCCTTCGTGCCCTACATGCGCGAGCGGCTGAAGATGTACAAGGACTTCGTCACCGACAACGTCATCCTCCGCAAGCGCCTCGAGGGCATCGGCATCGTCGACCGCGACACCTGCCTGCGCTACGGCGCCTGCGGCCCCGTCATCCGCGGCTCCGGCATCGCCAACGACACCCGCCGCACCGAGCCGTACTCGGTGTACCACGAGTTCGACTACGAGATCCCGGTCTACCAGGAGTGCGACTCGATGGCCCGCTACCTCGTCCGCATGGACGAGATGGAGCAGTCGCTGCGCATCATCGAGCAGGCCCTCGCCAAGCTGCCCGACGGCCCCTTCATCAACCCCAAGGTGCCGCGCATCCTCAAGGTGCCCGCCGGCGACACCACCTACGCCACCGAGGCCGCCCGCGGCCGTTTCATGGTCCGCCTCGTGACCGACGGCACCGACACCCCCTACCGCGTGAAACTCCGCACGCCCTGCCTCTCCAACCTCAGCCTCGCTGAGGAGGTCTGCGAAGGCATGCTGCTCGCCGACGCCATCGCGTTCCTCGGCAGCCTCGACCTCGTCATCCCCGACATCGACCGATGAGCGCCACCATCGATTTCCTGCTCGGCCCCGCCTGGCCCTGGGTGCGGATGCTGCTCTTCCTGGTGGGCACCGCCACCTTCGCCGGCCTCAACGCCGCCTACCTCGTCTGGTGCGAGCGCAAGATCGCCGCCTACGTCCAGCGCCGCCCCGGCCCCATGGAGGTCGGCCCCCAGGGCCTCATCCAGCCCATCGCCGACGCCGTGAAACTGCTCTGCAAGCAGCTCCTCACCCCGCCCGCGGTCGACACCCTCCTCTACCGCATCGCCCCCGTCGCGATGATCATCCCGGCGCTCATGTGCTTCGTCGTCCTGCCCTATGGCGACGCGCTCATGCCCACGCGCATCGACCTCGGCCTGCTCGTCGTCTTCGCCTTCAGCGCAATCAACGTCATCTCGCTGATGCTCGCCGGCTGGTCTTCGAACAACAAATACGCGATCATCTCCTCCGCCCGCGTCGTCTCCCAGAACGTCGCCTACGAGATCCCGATGCTGCTGACCATCGTCACGATGATCCTGGTCACCGGCAGCACCGACCTCGGCACGATCGTCGGCCAGCAGGGCGGCTGGTTCTGGAACTGGAACATCCTCAGCGGCATCTGGACCCTCGCCAACCCGCTCGTCCCCGTCTCGTTCCTGATCTTCTTCATCTGCATGCTCGCGGAGACCAACCGCGCGCCCTTCGACATGGCGGAGGCCGAGAGCGAGCTCGTCGCCGGCTCCTTCACCGAGTATTCGAGCATGGGATTCGGCCTCTTCTTCATGGCCGAGTACGTGAACATCGTCGTCGGCTGCTCCCTGGCCACCGTGCTCTTCCTCGGCGGCTGGCACACCGGTCTGGGCGACCTGCTCTCCTTCCTGCCGGCCTGGGCCGCGGCGCTCGTCGGCCTGCTCGCCTTCTTCGCCAAACTCTACGCCCTGATCTTCGTCGTCATGTGGGTCCGCTGGACCTTCCCGCGCACGCAGTTCTACGGGCTGCTCAACCTCTCCTGGAAGATCCTCATCCCCGTGGCGCTGTTCACCCTCCTGTTGAGCAGCATCCTCGTGAAGCTCCCCAACCTGTTCTGACCATGGGCTATTTCCGCGAAATCTTCAGCGGCGCCAAGAGCCTGGTCGTCGGGATGCGCATCTCCCTCGACCAGTTCCTCAAGAACTTCCGCAAGGACTACAACGTCCCCTACCCGCACGCCACGCTCCCCATTCCGGAGCGCTACCGCGGCCACATCATCTTCACCAACGACGAGGCCGGCCTCTCGACCTGCATCGCCTGCAAGTCCTGCGAGAAGGCCTGCCCCTCCGACTGCATTCTCGTCGAGGGCGAGAAGAAGGAGGGCGCGAAGAAGAAGTCCGCCACCCTCTTCGAACTCGACTTCACCAAGTGCAGCCTCTGCGGCGCCTGCGTCGAGGTCTGCCCGACCGACGCGCTCATGTTCTCGAAGCGCTACAACTTGGCGAACACCAGCAAGGCCGTCTACGCGAAGATCGACCTCATCAAGGACCTCGATGCCCGCATGGAGAAGCAGGGCCTCCGGTCGGCGCCGCCCGCCCAGCCCGCGGAGCCGCAGCCCCAACAGATCCCGCAGCAATGAGCCCCACGTCCCTCCCCGTCGCCGAGGTCGCCCCGCTGCCCGGCTCCACGTACATCATTCCCGCGCTCTTCCTGCTGTTCGCCGCCACCACCGTGGCGGGGACGCTCGTCGCCGTCGGCGCCCGCCGCGTCATCCGCAGCGTCTGCGGTCTCGCGCTCGCCTGCCTCGGCCTCGCCGGCCTCTTCTATTTCCTCGAGAGCCCCTTCCTCGCCCTGATGGAGCTGCTCATCTACGTCGGCGCCGTCTGCGTCACGATCATCTTCGCCGTCATGCTCGCCGAGCCCGACGAGCCCGAGCCCGAGACCCCGCGTCCCCGCAACTGGCTGGCCATCGCCGCCACGGCCGTCGTCGCCGGCGCGATCGGCTGGTCGCTCGCCCGCCTCGGCGTCTGCGGTGAATGGCCCACCCCCGTCCTCAACCGCGCCAGCGGCTCGGTCGAGGCGATCGGTGTGCATCTGCTCACCACCTACAGCTTCGCCTTCGAGGCCATCTCCCTCGTGCTCCTGGTCGCCATCCTCGGAGCCATCGCCATCGCCCGCACCGGGAGGCACCGCGCATGAACTCGTTTCTGGATACACTGCTGGTCCTGCACACGCGCCCCGCGCCCTATCTCGTGCTCGCGGCCTTCCTGCTCGCCGCCGGCCTCTACGGCCTGGTGCGCCGCCGCACTCTCGTGGGCATGCTGATCTCCGGCGAGCTCCTCTTCGCCGCGGCCTCCCTGAACTTCATGGCGGTCAACCGCTTCTTCGCGCCCGACCCGGCTGTCGGCCAGATCGCCGTCCTTTTCCTCATGGGCCTGGCCGCCGCCGAGGTCGCCATCGCCCTGAGCATCGTCATCGCGGTTTACCGCAACTACGGGTCCATCAAGTCCCGCGAGCTCTCCGACCTGAAACGCTGACCGCCCCGCCATGGAATCCGATCCTCGTTTGGTGTATGCCCTCCTCGCGCCGTTGCTCGGCGCCGGGCTGGTCATGGCCACCGGCAAGAAGCCGAATCTGCGCGAGGCGATCTCGTTCCTCGCCGCGTGCACGCTCTTCGGCTTCGTCGCGTCGCTCGTGCCCGATGTCCTCGCCGGCAAGACCGTGCACTACACGGTCGCCCAGCTGCTGCCCGCGACCGGGCGCTTCCAGGGACTGAGCTTCGCGCTCCGCGCCGACGGCCTCTCGATGGTCTTCGCGCTCGCCGCGTCGTTCCTCTGGATCATCGCCGTCTTCTACGCCGCCGGCTACATGCGCGGCCACCACGAGGCGAATCAGACCCGCTTCAACACCTGCTTCGCCCTCGCGCTCTTCGGCGCCGTCGGCGGCGCCTTCGCCGACAACCTGCTCACGCTCTACTTCTTCTACGAGGTCGTGAGCGTCTCCACGTATCCGCTCGTCGCCCACCACCAGGACGAGGAGGGCTACGCCGGCGCGCAGAAGTATCTCGTCTACCTCACCACCACCGCCAAGGCGCTCATCCTGCCCGCGATGGTGCTGATCTACGTGCTCTCCGGCACGCTCGACTTCGCCCAGAACGCCCACACCGGCATCCTCCCCGCCGGCGCGCACAACGGCATCGTCATCGCCCTCTACGCCGCCTGCATCCTCGGCTTCGCCAAGAACGGCGTGATGCCCTTCCACTCGTGGCTGCCGAGCGCCATGGTCGCGCCCACGCCGGTGTCCGCCCTGCTCCACGCCGTCGCGGTCGTGAAGATCGGTGTGTTCTCCACCGTGCGCGTGATGCTCTACGTCTTCGGCGTCGACCTGATGGACCGCCTCCATCTCGGCCTGCCGACCGCCTGCTTCGTCTCGATCACGATCCTGCTCGGCTCGGTGATCGCGCTCTCGAAGGACAACCTCAAGGCGCGGCTCGCCTACTCCACGGTCTCGCAGCTCTCGTACGTCATCCTCGGCGTCGCCCTGCTGAACCCGACCGGTGTCGAGGGCGGTCTCTTCCACATCGCCGCGCACGCGTTCTCCAAGATCACGTTGTTCTTCTGCGCCGGTGCGATCTTCGTGACCGCCCACAAGAAGGACATCTCCGAGATGGGCGGCCTGGGCCGCCGGATGCCGTGGACCTTCGGCGCCTTCGCCGTCGCCTCGCTCTCGATGATCGGTGCGCCGCCGGTCGCGGGCTTCGTCTCCAAGCTCTACATGCTGGTCGGCTCCCTCGACGCGCAGTCCTACTTCATCCTCGCGGTCCTCATCGGCAGCTCGCTGCTCAACGCCGCCTACTTCGCCCCGGTCGTCTACCACGCGTTCTTCGGCAAACCCGCCGCAGCCGCCGCCGGCCATGAGCACGGTCACGCCGACCACGGGCACGGCCACGGTCACCACGAGCACGGCGAAGCGCCGCTCTCGATGCTGATCCCGCTCTGCATCTCCGCCGTGATCTCCGTGGTCATCGGCCTCTACCCCGACCTCATCATGCAGTTCGTGAAGGGGATCGTCCAATGAGCCTCCTCGGAATCATCGAAACCCTCCGCCGCAACCTGAAGGGCGTCATCGTCGCCTGCTGGGTGCTCCTCGGCCTCCTCGTCGTCGCCGATGTCGCCCGCATCGTCACGGGCTTCGGCCACCACGCCGCCGCGGCCGAACACACCGTCGCCCCGGCCGCCGAGCAAGAGTCGCATGCCGCCGCCTCGGAACACTCCGCCCACGCCGAGCACGCCGCTTCGGCCGAGCATTCCGGCTCTCTGAAATCTGAAATCTCAGATCTCAAATCGGCGCCGCACGGCGCCCAGCATGGTTTCTGGGCCACCGCCTACCACATCGCCGAAAACGTACCCGTTTTCTGGACGCTCTTCGGCTTCGTCGGCTGCGTCGTGATCGTCGTCGTCTCCAAGTCCTACGGCCACTTCGGCGTCTCCGTGAAGGAGGATTACTACGGTGAATAATCTCTGGATCCATCCCTCGCTGGTGTTGCTCGCCGGCGCGCTCCTGCTGCCGCTGATCCCGAAGGCGCTCAAGAAGGCGTTCCTGCTCCTCGTGCCGCTCGCCGCCTTCGGCGTCGTGCTCTCGATGCTCGGCCGCCCCGGCGCCCTCCACGGGCAGATCGATTTCCTCGACTGGACGCTCACCTTCGGCCGCGTCGACAAGCTCAGCCTGGTCTTCGCCGTCATCATGAGCGGCATGGCCTGCGTCGGCACGCTCTACGGCCTGCACGTCGAGGAGGACGCCCAGCACTCCGCCTCGTGGATCTACGTCTCCGGCTCGCTCGGTGCGATCTTCGCGGGCGACCTGCTCGTGCTCTTCCTCTTCTGGGAAGTCATGGCGTTCTCCTCGGTCTTCCTCGTGTGGTTCCGCCGCACGCCGGAATCGACCCGCGCCGGCTTCCGCTACCTGCTCGTCCACGTCGCCGGCGGCCTCTCGCTGCTGGCGGGCATCATCGTCTGGCTCGCCCAGCCGGGCGCCACGATCGAGTTCGCCAACTTCGTCCAGCTCGGCGCTGCGGGCTCGCCCGCCGGCGTGCTCATCCTGATCGGCATCATCGTCAACGCCGCCGTCCCGCCCTTCCAGGCCTGGCTGCCCGACGCATACCCGAACGGCACCTTCAACGGCTCCGTCTTCCTCAGCGCCTTCACCACGAAGACCGCCGTCTACGCCCTCTGCCGCGGTTTCGCCGGCATGGAAGTCCTCATCTGGCTCGGCGTGATCATGTCGCTCTACGGCGTGCTCTACGCGGTGATCGAGAACGACATCCGCCGCCTCTTCGCCTACCACATCATCTCGCAGGTCGGCTACATGGTGGCCGGCGCGGGCATCGGCACCGACCTCGCCATCAACGGCGCCTGCGCCCACGCCTTCGCCCACATCCTCTACAAGGGCCTGCTCTTCATGGGCGGCGGCGCCGTGCTCCTCATGACCGGCGAGACGCGCATGTCGCACCTCGGCGGCCTCTACAAGAAGATGCCGTGGACGTTCCTCCTCACGCTCATCGGCGGCCTCTCGATCTCGGCCTTCCCGCTCTTCAGCGGCTTCGTCTCGAAGTCGATGATCACCGCCGCGGCCTTCCAGAACCCGTCGCTCTACTGGGCTGGTTTCTTCCTGATGCTGGCCTCGATCGGTACCTTCTACTGCAACGGTCTCAAGGTGCCCTACTTCGTCTGGTTCGGCTCCGACAAGTGCTCGGCCGAGGTTCGCGACCGCGCCGGTGATCCGCCGTGGAACATGCTCGCGGCGATGGGCGTCGCGGCGTTCCTCTGCATCTTCCTGGGCATCGCCTACGGCCCGCTCTACCGCCTGCTGCCATTCGGCGAGGTCGCCGCCGCGTACCACCCGTACAACGCCGCCCACATCTCCGAAAGCCTCCAGATCCTGCTCTTCACCGCCTGCGCCTTCTTCCTGATGGTGCGCACGCACAAGATCGAGCCGCACGCCGGCATCAACATCGACAACGACTGGATCTACCGCCGCGGCGGCCAGGCCTTCCAGTGGCTCGCCAGCAAACCGATCCAAGCCATCGATACCGCGATCGGCGAGGTCTACCGCGTGCTCGGCATCATCCCGCTCATGTGGACGACCAAGGTCGTCGACGTCTTCGACCGCTACGGCATCGACGGCGTGGTCGACGGCCTCGCCGAGAAGGTCCGCGCCACCGGCCAACGCCTCCGCCTCGCGCAGAACGGCGCCGTGCAGGCCAACCTCGCCATCACCGTCGCCGTGGCCGCCGTCCTGATCGCGGCCCTCGTGTATTTCGTCGCCTGAGCGCAGCCCCCCGATGAAAGAGCATCTCCTTAGCGTTCTCCTCTTCGCCCCGTTGGCCGCCGCGGCCGTCGCCGCCGCGATCCCCAACGAGCGCCTGCTGCGTTGGTGGGCGCTGCTGGCCTCGCTGGCCGTGGCCGTCGTCTCCGTGCCGCTCTACACCGGCTACGTGGCCACGCAGGCGGGTTTCCAGTTTGTCGAGCGCCACGCGTGGATCCCGCGGCTGGGCATCGAGTACCGCCTCGGCGTCGATGGCATCAGCGTTCTCCTCATCCTGCTCACCACGCTGGTCACGCCGCTGTGCGTCGCGTGCTCGTGGAAGTACATCAGCAAACGCGTCCGCGAGTTCATGGTCTGCCTGCTGGTGATGGAGGCCGCGATGATCGGCGTGTTCAGCGCGCTCGACCTCGTGCTCTTCTACATCTGCTGGGAAGCGATGCTCATCCCGATGGCGCTGCTCATCGGCGTGTGGGGCGGCCCGCGCAAGATCTACGCCGCGCTGAAGTTCTTCATCTACACGATGGCGGGCTCGGTGATGCTGCTCGTCGCGATCGTCGCGCTCTACCTCTGGGACCCGCAGCACCACACGTTCGGCATCCCCGAGATGATGGGCCGCGACTACGGCCACGGCTTCCAGCTCTGGATCTTCGCCGCCTTCGCGCTCTCCTTCGCCATCAAGGTCCCGATGTTCCCCTTCCATACGTGGCTGCCCGCCGCCCACGTCGAGGCGCCGACCGCCGGCTCGGTCATCCTGGCCAGCGTGCTCCTGAAGATGGGCACGTACGGCTTCCTCCGCTTCTGCCTGCCGATCACGCCGTACGCCGCCCACTACTTCGCGCCGGCCATCCTCGTGCTGTCCGTCGTCGCGATCATCTACGGCGGCCTCGCGGCCCTCGGCCAGAGCGACATGAAGAAGCTCGTCGCCTACTCCTCCGTGGCGCACATGGGCTTCGCGACCTTCGGCATCTTCTCCTTCACACAGGAGGGTCTCGAGGGCTCCACGCTGGTGATGATCAACCACGGCGTCACCACCGGCGCGTTGTTCATCTGCGTCGGCATCCTCTACGAACGCCTCCACACCCGCGACCTCGCGCTCGCGGCGGGCGTCGGCAAATACATGCCGGTCTTCTCCACCTTCCTCGGCCTCGCCTGCCTCTCCTCGATGGCGTTCCCGGGCACCAACAGCTTCATCGGCGAGTTCCTCGTCCTGACCGGCGGCTTCTCCGTCGCGAAGGTCCTCACGGCCTGCACCATCCCCGGCATCGTCGCCGCCGCGGCCTACAACCTCCGCATGCTGCAAAAGGTCTGCTACGGCACGCCGCAGAACCCCGACCACTCGGGCGTCCCCGACCTCAACGCCCGCGAGATCCTCACCCTCGCGCCGCTCGCCGTCTTCATCGTCTGGATCGGCTTCCAGCCCCAGCCCTTCATCGACGTCATGCGCACCAGCCTCGCGCACCTCCTCACGCAGATCGGCCAGTGAACAGGTAGAAACGCACTCCCGCCTTTCGCCTCTCGCCCCTCGCCTCCCCTCCGATGTCCTCCTTCACCGCCTTCCTGCCCGAGCTCGTGCTCCTCGCCGGAGCCCTGGCCCTCTTCGGCCTCACGCTGGGCGGCAACGCCCGACGGGCCAAACTCGCCTCGCTCGCCACCGCGGCCGCGTTCATCGCCGCCGTGCTGTTCGCCTTCAAGGCGCAGGCCGTCCTCTTCAACGGCGCCTACCGCGTCGATGCCTTCTCGCAGCTCCTCAAGCTCGTCGTCGGACTCGGCTACGTGCTCGTCCTGCTCCTCGGCCGCTCGCTCGACGACATCCGCCAGGACATCCGCGCCGAGTATTACCTCTTCCTCTCGCTCGGCCTCTGCGGTCTCACGTTCCTCTTCAGCTCGATCGAGCTCATCACGATCATCGTCTCGCTCGAGCTCTCGTCGTTCCCGCTCTACCTCCTGGTCGCCATGCGCCGCGAACGCGACGGCCAGCGCGTCCAAATGGAGTCGGCGATCAAATACATGATGTTCGGCATCGCCGCCAACGGCATCATGTTCTTCGGCCTCTCCTACCTCTTCGGCCTCACCGGCACCACTTCCCTGCCGCTGCTCGTCACGCGCCTCGCCCCGGTCCTCGGCAACCCGCTCGCCGTCGTCGGCCTCGCGCTCTCCTTCGCCGGCATCCTCTACAAGCTCGCCGTCTTCCCCTTCCATTTCTGGACCCCCGACGTCTACCAGGGCGCCTCCAACGAGACCGCCGGTCTCGTTGCCTCCCTTCCGAAGCTCGGCGCCATCGCGGTCCTCACCCGTTTCGTCGGCCTCGCCACCCCCGGGGACAACACCATCCCCCTGCTGCTCGCCGTGCTCGCCACGGCCTCGATGTGCTACGGCAACCTCGTCGCCCTCGTGCAGAACGACGTGAAACGCCTCCTCGGTTTCTCGGGCATCGCCCACGCCGGCTACGCGCTCCTCGGCTTTGTCGCCCTCGGCCAGTTCGGCTTCGCCGCCTCCATCTTCTACATCGCCGGCTACGTGCCGATGGTACTCGCCTGCTTCCTCGTCGTCAGCCGCGTCTCGGCCGATGGCGCCAACGTCTCCCTCTCCGACCTCGCCGGCCTGCACCGCCGCTCCCCGTTGCTCGCACTCACGCTCGCGCTTGGCGTCTTCGCCCTTGCGGGCATCCCGCCGTTCGTCGGGTTCATGGGCAAGTTCTACCTGATCAACGCCGCGCTCGCGCAGGGCTGGCTCTGGCTCGTCATCGTGACGGTCATCAACTCCGCCATCGCGATCTACTACTACCTGAAGATCGTGAAGGAGGCGTACTTCAGCGACACCGACCGCCCCGCGATCGCGCTCGACGCCCCGGCGAAGTTCGCCTGCGTCGCGTTGTTGGTCGGCATCACCGCCCTCGGCATCGCCCCGAACAAGCTCATCGATCTCCTCGCCGCGAGCCTCACCACCATCGACCTCGCGATGAAGTAGGTCCGCCGCGCCCGCTCGCGTCTTTCCCCGCGAAACCCCGGCCGCGTTCTCCGCGCCGGGGTTTCGCATTTCCCGGAGCCGCCCGAGCACCGCCTGCAGTCAACGCACACCTGCCATTCTCAAAATAGCGTGGAAACCGCCTTCTCGACCCCGGCCCGCTGAACACGCTAAATCCCGCATGATGCCCTACGCCCCCCTCATTCCCGCGGTTCTGTTCCTCCTCGGCTCGGTCGCCTTGGCCGCCGCACCGACCTCCCGCCATGTCGCGATGATCTTCGACGACGGGCCCCATGCCGAGCAGACGCCGAAGCTGCTCGCGATCTTCGCCGAGGAGCAGATCCACGTCACCTTCGGCACAGTCGGCAAAGCCGCCGAAGCGAACCCGGCCCTGCTCCAACAGGTCGTCGCCGCGGGCCACGAGATCGCCAACCACTCCTATTCGCACCAACCGCCAAAGGATCTCACGGCCGAGCAAGTCGACGCCGAGGTCGCCGATGGCCAGGCGAAGATCACCGCCGCCGCCGGCGTCGCTCCGAGCTGGTACTGGCCGCCGTTCATCGCCATCGACGACCACGTGCGCGCCAGCGTCGCGAAGGCCGGGTTGCAGATCTATTTCCCGAAGAAGCTCGTCGCCTCGGGCGACTACATGAAGGAGGTCGACGCCGCGGAGATCCTCCGTCGCGCCACCACCGGTATCGAGGACGGCACCGTCATCCTCTTCCACGAGTGGCGGCCCGAGACCGCCGAGCAGATGCGCGCCATCATCGCCGAACTCCGCCGGCAGGGCTGCGTCTTCCTCACGTTCAGCGAACTGGCGAAACACCTCGGAAAGTAATCCGTACGCTGCGCGGCACCTCCGCCGCGCGGCCGTCCGGTTGCGTCGCCGCGGGTCCTGACAAAGCTCCCGCATGACCATCGGAGTCCCGAAGGAGATCAAGACGGGGGAAACGCGGGTGGCGATGACGCCCTCGCTTTGCGCGCGCGTGACCCACCTCGGTGCACGCGTGCTGGTGGAGCAGGGCGCGGGGGCACGCGCCGGCTTCACCGATGCGGCATACCGCGCCGCCGGCGCCACGCTCGTCGGGAGCGCGGGACGACTCTGGCGCACCGCCGAGCTGATCCTGAAGGTGAAGGAACCGCTCCCGGAGGAGTTCCCGCATATCCAGGATGGTCAGACACTCTTCACCTACCTGCACCTCGCGGCCGCCCCGGCGCTCGCGCGCGAGCTCGTGCGCAAGAACGTGCTCGGCATCGGCTACGAAACCGTCGAATCGCCCGACGCCACGCTGCCCCTGCTTAAGCCGATGTCGCAGATCGCCGGCCGCCTCGCGACCCAGGTGGGCGCGCACTTCCTCGAAAGCCAGCATGGTGGCGCGGGCGTGCTGCTCGGAGGCGTGCCGGGCGTCGCTCCCGCACACGTGGTCGTGATCGGCGCGGGCAACTCCGGCGCGCACGCCGCCCGCCTCGCCGTCGGCATGGGCGCGCGCGTCTCCGTGCTCGACCTCGACTCGCACAAACTCGACATGCTCGACTCCGAATACCACGGCCGCGTGACCCTCCTCCAGGCGAGCCCGGGCAACGTCGCCGCCGCCTGCGCCGACGCCGATCTGCTCATCGGTGCGGTGCTCGTCCCCGGTGCGCGGGCGCCCGTCGTCGTCTCGACCGGCATGGTCCGCGCGATGCGGCCGGGCAGCGTGATCGTCGACATCGCCGTCGACCAAGGCGGCTGCGTCGAGACGACGCGGGCCACCTCCCACGAGCGGCCCACGTTCCGCCAACACGGTGTCGTGCACTACGCCGTGCCGAATATGCCGGCGATGGTCGGCCGCACCTCCACGCTGGCATTGACGAACGCCACCGAGCCCTTCGTCGTCGCCCTCGCCCAGCGCGGGGTGCCCGCGGCGCTCGAGCAGGTGCGCGGGCTCGCGGCCGGCATCAACACCCGCGCCGGTCGCATCGAGCACCGCACCGTCGCGCGCGCCCTCGGCGAGAAGGCGGAGCTCGCCCGGCCCGCCCCGGCCGCCGTCCGTGCGCGCGGCGTCCATTGACGGATTGAACGAGCCGCGATTCAGGGCACCACAGCGACCGCGGCCGCCTCGAGTCGCAGGTCCGCCAGATAGCTCCAGTCGTAGGAGAAGTTGCCCGCACGGCCGGGGCCGATCGTGACCGTGACCCGCCGCACATCGCGATCCCGGAGATCGACGCGCGTCGTCTGCCGCCCGCGATCCGCCGCGACTTCGGCCGGAGCAAGTGTGCGCTCAAACAATGTGCAGGTTGCACCGTCCGACAGCTCCCCCGTAACCACAATCCCGATCCCGTCCGTGCGCCCCCCCTGGCTGCCGTCGTAGCTGGCCGGCTGGAGACCGAAGTCGAACGACAGCACCTCCGCGCCCGCCGGCAGCGGATAACTCACGGTGGACGGCGAATGCGCCGTCCAGCAGGCGTCGGGGTCGCAGGTCATCACCGGGTCGTTGTGCGCACTGACCCGCTCCGCGGGAATCGCGCCGCCCGTCCACGCCAGCGGCGGCCCGTAGCCGACACCGAGCATGTCCTGCAAATACGCCCAGTCGTGGGTCTCGTCATTCGCGGGACCGGAGAGAACGCGGATCAGGATTTGGCCGGCGCCGTTGTTGGGCAGCTCGACCAAGGCGGTCTGCAATCCGCAGTCCTCCTCGCGGACCTTCGGATACAGCCGACGCGTGAAGAGACGCGAGACGTCGGCCGCGGCATCGCGGTAGTCGACGACAAAGTCCACACCGTCGCTCGCCGTCCATCCGGGGCTGTCGTAGTACGTCTCCGCATCGACACCGAAGCGCAGGGTGAAGGCGCGCAGCCCCGCGGGTCGTTCGTAGAGCAGACGCGCCGTGGCGGGTGTGCGCCAGTCCTCCGGCTGCGCCGTGCGCCGCACCGGCGAGCCGTCCCGGGTCTCGCTCGCCAACAGCGGAATCGCCCCATCGAGCAGCTGGATCGACGGGCCCGCGGCCGAGGCGAAAGCCCGCCGGACCTCGTCGGGCGTCAAACACAGCGGCGCGCTGCTCCGGACGCCGTCGGGATACTCCGCCACGACGGTGAATACGCGCGGGGCTTCGGCGAGCTCGGCGACAGGCAGAATGAAGGCGACATCGGTGCGACCATCGCGGAGTTCGATTCCACGCAGGAGCGCGTTCTCGGCAAAGAGGCGCAGATGCGTTGCCCCCTCCGGAGCGTCGACGACGAGCCGCGCCGTGGGATGCAGCATCGCGGCGACCTCGAATCGCAGCCGCATGGCGGAATGCTCCGGGACCGCCGGCAGGCGTTCGCCGGGCGCCGTGGCGTCGAGCCGACGGTAGAAACGGAAGTCGTGCCGCTCCGGGTCGGTCAACCGCACCTCGGCATAGTCCCGCGTGATCAGGTCCCACAGCCACGGCTGATCCTGCAGCGGGTACTTGTGCTGGTGGCGGACGGATCCGGTGTCGACGATCACGGCCGGCGGCGTCCGCGCGAAGTCCTCCCGCACGCGATCCCAGCTGCCGGGCGTGACCAACGCCGCGGTTGCGATCAGGGGATCGATGTTCGCCCACGGGATCATCCCGGTGAGGAACGTCGTATAGACGAAACGGGTGGCCGGCAGCCGGCGCGCGTGGACATAGCAGTCCGGCGCGAACCCCCAGAAGAACACGCGGTCCGATTCGGCGGTGAGCGCACGCACCGCTTCCATGCGGGCGGTCCACTCGTGGTCGTGCCGGTCGATGCTCACGATCCGGCGTTCGAGCCGCCATCCGGCATCGCCCGCCGCGCAGACCAACACGGCCGCGGCGGCGAACTGCAGTCGGCGGCCGCGCGCCGCACACCAGTCCCACCCGGCGGCCAACAACAGTCCGCAGGCCAGGCTCAATCCCGGGATCACCTGGATGCTGTAGTGGGAAAAGGCGCGTCCGCTCAATGAGCACGCCACGAGGCCCGCCGCCGTCCAGCCGAGCGCGAGCCAGGGCAGCAGCTTGAGCTCGCCCGCCGAAGCCCGGCGCCAGTCCCGCACCGCGACCACGGGCAACACCGCCGCCGCCGCCAGCCCGAGCGCGAAGACCACCGGCACATGCCACGCCGCCAGCCGGAACGGCTCGATCATCGTCGCCAGCCGCTGCGCGATGGGCACCGCCGGCACGTAGACCTGGTTGTTGTAGGTCCAGCCGTAGTAGAGCGCGTCGGCGCCCGCACCGCGCCAGATCAGGTAACCGATCGCCCCCGCCACTACGGCGACCAGCCCCGCCACCAGCCCAGCGCCCACCCGCCACCACTCGCGGCGGCGTTCGCGGGGCGCGGCGGCCAGCAGCAGGCCGACCAGCACCAGCGCCACCAACCCGTCGAACACGCCCGGCTGTTTCGCCAACACGGCGAGGCCGAACAACGCCCCGCTCGCCCCGCCCCGCCACCAGCCCGGGCGGCGGATCGCTCCAGCGAGGACCGCGAATCCGGCCACCGAGAAGAACACCAGAAACCACTCGGTGTGCGCCGCCTGGGCGTCCTCGGCCGTTGGTAGCAGAAAACTAGTCACAATGAAGACCACGGCGGCGATCCCGCCCGCCCGCTCGTTTCCGAGCCGGCGGCCGATCTGCCACATCCCCAGCGCCGCCGCGGCGATCATCAGCGCCACCACCGCGTGGACCGCCGTCGTGTTCCAATGGCCGAATACGGCGAGGATTCCCGCCTTGAGATACGGCACCAGCGGGCTGCGCTGGTCGGCGATGTCGCGGTAGAGCACGCCCCCGGCGAGGATCCGCTCGGCGGCCGTGATGGTGATGCCCTCGTCGACGTTCCAAATCGTGCGCTCGAGAAACGGCGCACGCAGCCCGAGGGCCAGGGCCAACAACAACAGGCAGGAGAGGACGCGCCGGTGGAAAGACATGGGGGCGAAACGAACCATCGGGAGGTAGCGAAAGGACGGTGTCAATGGCGGGCCCCGTCCGCTGGGCCCGGCCCCGCCTGCGAGCTTCAGACCGGCGCCCGCGCCGGCGTCCCCCGGATCTGCGGGATCGCGATCCCGTGACCCTGCGCCCCCGTCGGGTCCGGGCCGGGGTCTCCTTTCGGCCTGCCGCCGGTGGCCCGGGCCCGGGGCGACCCGCACGGGACCGCCGGTCCGGTTGTGCGAAAGTTCCTTTGCCAGTACCCGCGCCGCCTCTATTGATGGCGCCCTCCCGTGCTGCGCCGACTCAATCTTTTCCAGTGGTTTCTACCGTGCTGCCTGCTGGGTTTGTTGCTGGCCGGCATGGGTGGCCGCCTCTGGTTGATTTTCCACTACGGCACCTCGATCCCCGACCCCGCCCAGTGGCGGACGGGCATCCCGGCGCTCGCACCCGAATGGGCCGCGGGCAACCTCGTCCTGGGCAAGGTGAACGATCCCGCCGAGTTCCCCCTCCTCGGGCGCGTCGTCCTCGGGGCGCTGATGCACGCCAACCACCAATGGGACGACCGGCTCACGACCGTCGTCGGAGCGGGCCTGCTCACCGGCACCTTTGCGCTGCTGCTCGCCGGCGCCGCGCGCCGTCTCGACTGGGTCGCCACCTGGGCGCTGGCGGTGTGCGCGGCCATCCTCGTCGCGAGTCCCCTCGCCTGGGCGGAGACCATTGCCGGCTCGTCCCTGCCCGACCATCTCGCGCTGTTCCTCGCCTTCCCCGCCCTTTGGACACTGCTCGATCGCGACCTCCCATCGCCTCTCTGGTGGCTCGCCGCGGCCTCCCTGCTGCTCGCGCAAACCGCCGCCGTCTGGGTTGGAATTGTCACGCTCGCGCTCGTCGCCGTCGCGGCCGTGCGCCTCTGTACGACACCTGTGCGCCGCCCGCGCGACCTCGCCGTGATCGTTCTCGGTCTCGCGGGCCTCGGCCTGCACCGCTGGCTCTACCCGGGCTGCTGGTCGATGCTCCGCCTCCCGGACCTGGGCGAGGCGGCCGCCGCATCCACGCTCTCCCACCCGATCCTCGCGTTTCTCCTCCTGCTGCCGATCCCCGTGCGCCTGGTTGTCGGCGCCCGCGACGGCGACCGGAAACACTCGCTCGCGCCCTTCGCCGCCTTGAGCGTGGGCGGGCTCGGGGCCGTGGCGTGGATCGTCGCCGAATCGCCGTCGCGCACCGCGGGATCCCCCGTGGCGGCGCAGGAGATTCTGCTGCTGCTGGTCGCCCTGAGCTTCGCCACGGTGACCCAGCTCTGGCGCCTCCGCTGGCAGTCCGTGCCGGTCCGCGCCGCGCTCACGATCGGGTGGAGCATGCTGCTGGTGGTCGGGCTGCATCTGCGCCTCGAACACATCCTGGGCCGCGAACTGCCGGACATCGACGTGCGCAACCAGCAGGAGGTCGCCGATTTCACGCGACTGCTCCGTCCGCCCGTCGCCGCTCCAGCTCCGCCCGCGCTCGAGTCCGCCGCCGCCGCGCTGCAGTCCCCCGGCCTGCGCGCCATCCTGCCGTTCGTGCTCGGCGCTCCGGTACGCGTGGAACGTGGTCCCGCCACGACCGACGACTTCGCCCCCCTCCAGACCGAGCGTTTCGCGCTTCCCACCCCCGACGACCCGGCCTGGGCCGGCGGACCGGCGGCGGTCGCCGAGGGAGGGACGATGTTCATCAGCCTTCCTCTGGCGCACTCCGCGAGCGGCGTGCTGCGTTTCCGGGTGGCCGGAGATCTGGGCACTCCGCGGTTTCCCTTCGCGTTGCGCTCGCTCGAAACCGGGGAGCTCGTCCCGCTCGAGCTCGATTCGCGGACCGGCGAGCGTTGGCGCACCATCAACCTTCCGCGTCCGGCCCATCCGGTCGTGATCGTCGCCGGCCCCGCCGCGCTCGGCACCTGGGGGGCGTTCACCCACCCGGTCGAGATGGGCACGTGGTCGTGGTACGCGGGAAAGATCGCCAAGAACTGGGGCTGGGTGCTCGCCGCCGGCGGCCTGTGCTTCGCGGCGGCGCTGCTCCTGCCGCTCGCCCCCCGCGCCCCCCGTCGGGAAACTTTCGTCCTCGGGGTCGATGGCCGGATCCACGTGGCCCGCGACCACGAATCCCCTTCGGCGACCAACCCATGAAGCCCTCGCCCGACTCCGCCGCGGTGTCCCTCGACCCGCTCCGCCGCGAGCTCATCCTCGCGCAGGTGCAGCTCATGGAGCTCGAGGATACGCGCGACGACCTCCGCACCCGGCTCGCCGCCAACCAGGCATTGCTCGCCGAGACCCAGCAACTCGCCGACAACGCCCTCCGCGAGCAGGCCCGCGGTGCCGAACAGCTCGCCACTCTGCGGGCCGAACGTGAACGCCTCGCCGCCGCCGCCGCAACCTTGGAGGCACAACTCGCCGACGCCCTTGCCGCGAAGGCCTCCCTCGCCACCCGCGGCGCCGAGCTCGAACAACACCTCGCCACCCGGGCGCGTGAGCGCGACGAACTCTCCGCCTCGGCCCGGGCCGCCACCACCCGCGTCGCCCAGCTCGATGCCGAACGTCGGGCCATGCAGGCGTCGCGCAGCTGGCGGTGGACGGCGCCCCTTCGCGCCCTCGAGCGGGCTTTCCGCGGCCGCGGAGACCAACGGGCGTGAACCCCGCGGATACGTTTCGCCACGAACTCGAGACGCCCGGGCCCGTGCAGGCGCCCGCCGGCCGCCTCTTCGTGAAAGGCTGGTGCTGCGCACCCGGAACCGCGCAGGCGCCCGCCGTGCGGCTCGTCTGCGGCCCGCGCGAGATCGCGCCGCGCGCCCGGCCGGAGCGCACCGATGTCGCCGCCGCCCTCGGC
>JAEZSJ010000249.1 GCA_023443985.1 Verrucomicrobiota bacterium
GCTCACCCAAGGTGCCCTCTGCACACCTATCCCTCAAAACGCTTCCTTGTGCACGATTCTCCTCTGCCTCAGTGACCTGACCGAACTGCTGTTTCTAGACCGCGCCGTCACAGCGATCCCGGCACGCACTCCGTCAGCGCAGGCAAAGCTCCAGCAGCTTGTCGTGCACGACGGTGGCGGCGAGCGGTGTGTCCGCGGTTCCGGCACCGAGCAGAATCGGCCAGTCGCGTTCGTCGCGCGGGCAGACGCCGTGCGAGCCCTTCACGAGCGAGGGATCGAGCGGGATCACGTCCATCAACATCCGGAACCCGAGCGCCTTCCGCATGAGCTTGGCGGCGACGCGCAGCTTCGGAAACGCGAGCTGCGGGTCGAGGAAGAGCTCGACCGGATCGTAGCCGTACTTGCGGTGGATATCGACGCAGCGCGCGAAGTCCGGGGCCTTCGCGTCGTCTTCCCAGTAGTAGTAGGTGAACCAGCTATCCTCCTCGGCGAGGGCGACGAGATCGCCGCTGCGCGCGTGATCGAGGCCGAGCTCGCGCTGGGCGGCGCGGTCGAGCACTTGCGCCACGCCGGGCGTGGCGGCGAGGGCGTCGCGCACCGTGGGCACGAGAGCGGGATCGCGCACGTAGATGTGGGCGATCTGGTGGTCGGCGATCGCGAAGGCGGCGCTGCCGCCGCAGTCGAGCGTCTCGCGCCCGAGCTCGTCCTTCACCGTGAGCCAGCCGCGGGCGCGGAGCACGCGGTTGAGCGCTACGGCGCGGCGCACCGGCACGATGCCGTATTCGGAGAGCACCACCGGCCGCACGCCGCGTTGTGCGTAGAAGTCGAGCAGTGCGCCGACGAGCGTGTCGATCGCGCGGCAATCCTCGGCGCAGCGCGGATCGTCGGGGCCGAGACGCTGGAGGTTGTAGTCGAGGTGCGGCAGGTAAACGAGAGACAGGTCGGGCCGATGCTGCTCCTCGATCCAGCGTGCGCTGGCGGCGATCCATTGCGACGACGGCAGCCCGGCCATCGGTCCCCAGAAAGTGGGGAACGGGAAGTCCCCGAGCTCGCGCTTGAGCGCCGGCCGCAGGTCGGCCGGGTGCGTGTGGATGTCGAAGACCTTGCGTCCGTCGGCCGGGTACAGCGGGCGCGGCGTGACCGACCAGTCGGCGCTGGAGTACATGTTGTACCACCAGAAAAGCTTCGCGCAGGTGAAGCCGGGGCGCGCGGTGCGGCACGTCTCCCAGAGCTTCGGGCCCTGCACGAGGGCGTTCGACTGTTTCCAGAAATGGTGCTCGGCGAGCGCGCGGTCGTACCAGCCGTTGGCGACGCAGCCGTGCTGCGCGGGCGGCAGGCCGGTGAGGTAGGTGCTCTGCGCGGTGCAGGTGACGGCGGGCAACGCCGGCCGGATACGTTGCAGGCCGTGCTGCGCGGCGAACGCGGTCAGCCGCGGCATGGCCGGGCCGAGCAGGCGCGGGGTGAGGCCGACGACGTCGAGGATGACGGTGCGCTCAGCCATGGCGGTCGCGGAGTTCGTCGGCCGCCGCCTCGAACGCGGCGAGGTCGACGGCGTGCAGATCGACCCGCACGCCGGGCGCGCGGATCATCGGGATGCTGAGGCTGCCGCCGAGGTGTTCGCGGAACTCCTCCAAGCCGTCGAGCACGGCGCGGTGGCCGTCGGCCCGGCGTTGTTCGAGTTCGGGCGCGTGCAGAGCGAAACCGAAGCGGTGCAGCAACGCGAGGGCCTGCTCGGAGGTTGCCGCGTCGAGCAGGCCGGTACGGCGCGCGTAGGTGAGATCGAGCGCGAGGCCGAGGGCGACGGCGTCGCCGTGGCCGAGGCGGAAACCGGAGAGCTGCTCGAGCTTGTGCGCGGCCCAGTGGCCGAAATCCAGCGGACGCGCCGAGCCGCGCTCGAACGGATCGCCGCCGCCAGCGATGTGCTCGAAGTGCAGCCGCGCGCTGGTGGCGATGATTTCCTCGAAGGCGGTGTGGTCGCCGGCGGCGATGGCGTCGGCGCGGGCGCAGATCGTCGCGAAGAAGGCGGCGTCGCGGATCAGCGCGACCTTCACGGCCTCGGCCAGGCCGGCGCGGCGCTCGCGCGGCGGGAGCGTGCGGAGGAACGAGCGGTCGTTGATCACCGCGTGCGGCGCGGCGAACGCCCCGAGCCAGTTCTTCTTGCCGAAGAGGTTCACGCCGCATTTCACGCCCACGCCGCTGTCGCCCTGGCTCAGACTTGTGGTGGGAATTCGGATCAGCGGGATGCCGCGGTGCGCCGTGGCCGCTGCGAAACCGACGAGATCGAGCAGTGCGCCGCCGCCGACCGCGACGATGTACGAGTGGCGGCAGAGATGTGCGGCGGCGATGGCGTCCCAGAGTTGCTCCAGCGGTGCGAAGGTGTTTTTCGCGCTTTCGCCGCCGGGCAAGGCGAGTGGCGGCGCGGCCAACTCGGCGGCCGCGGAGTGAGCGGAGAACCAGGCGACGACCTGCTCCACAAGTGAGGGCCACGCGGCGCGCAGGCCCTCGTCGCAGACCACGATCACCCGCACGCGTTCGCCGGTCTCGCGCGGCGTGAGCACCTGTGCGAGCGTGGCGTTCTCCGGCGCGAACACGTCGCGCGTGAAGAGCAGCCGGTGCTCGAAGGGCACAGTCAGTGTCTGCGCGAGGTTGGCGGGGAGGTCGGGCATGGCGTCAGTCGGCGGCGAGTAGCCGTTGGGCTCCGCGGCCGAGGGGAATCATCGTGGCGCACGCCAGCGCCCACGGCCA
>JAEZSJ010000324.1 GCA_023443985.1 Verrucomicrobiota bacterium
CAACGGCACCGGGTGACGACTGGGCGACGACGGAGCGGCCCTGCCGCGGTAGGCAGAGGCCACCCCAGGTGCGGCGGACTCCGTGACGGCTCGCAGCTCACCCAGGCGCAGCAGGACAGCCACCCCAGGTGCGGCGGACACCGTCCGCGGGCAGGCCGCACCCGGCACGCAGAACGGGGCGACCCGCGGTGCGAACGGACGCCGTTTCCCGGCAGCCGCGCCGACCGGCTCCGCGCCGGAGGTCTCGGGTTGCCGCGCGGGCGCGCAGCGTTCTCTCTGTGCGTCCCGTGGCCAAGAAGCGCTTCAACGACCATCCCTTCCCCTATCACGCCGAGCTCGAGCTGGAGATCTCCACGCTCACCAACCTCGGCGTCGGCCTGGGGCGGGTCGAACTCGCCGGCGCCGCCGACACCGAAAACGGCCGCTGGGTCGTCATGGTGCCCTTCGCCCTGCCGGGCGAGCGCGTGCGCGTGCGCGTGTTCCGCAACCACAAGAACTACTCCGAGGCCGACCTCGTCGAGGTCCTCCGTCCCGCGCCCGAGCGCATCGCCCCGCGTTGCCCGCTCTTCGGCACCTGCGGCGGCTGCCAGTACCAAAACCTTGCCTACACCGAACAGCTCAAGTGGAAGCAGCGCCACGTGGCCGAGCTGCTGCGCCATCTGGCGAAGATCGAGTTCCCGGTGAACCCTGTGATCCCCTCGCCGCGCGAGTTCGGCTACCGCTCGAAGATTACGCCGCATTTCGAACCGCCGCGGGCGACGGACCTCGCAAACGCCGGCTCCCAAACGACAAACCAATCGGCACCCGAAACCCCGCACCCGAAACCCGAGACCGCGACGCCGCCGGTCCCGTTCCCCATCGGCTTCCTCAAGGCCGCCTCGCGGTTCTCCCTCGTCGACGTGCCCCAGTGCCCGATCGCGACCGACGCCATCAACGCCGCCCTGCCCGCCAGCCGCGCCGAGATCCGCGCCAAGGCCGCCGCCGGCGCGTACAAACGCGGCGCCACCATCCTCCTGCGCCACTCGCTCGAGGGCGTCACCAGCGACTACGAAGCCACGATCACCGAAGAGGTCGCGCTCGCCGCGCCGATTGCGGAGCGGGCGGATTCTCCCGCGGGCGCCCCGCCCTCCCTGAAGCTCCGCTTCCTCGCGCGCGACTTCTTCCAGAACAACCCGTTCATCCTGCCCGCCTTCACCGGCTACGTGCGCGAACAGGCGGCCGCGGCCGGGGCGCGGTTCCTCGTCGACGCGTACTGCGGCAGCGGATTGTTTGCGCTCTCCGCCGCCCGCCATTTCGAGCGCGTGGCCGGCGTCGAGATCAGCGAGACCTCCGTGCGCTGGGCTCAGGAGAACGCGGCCGCCAACGGCATCGCCAACGCCACGTTCCTCGCCGCCGACGCCGCCTCGATCTTCGCCGGGCTCGACTTCCCCGCGGCCGACACCGCCGTCGTCATCGATCCGCCGCGACGTGGCTGCGACGAACTCTTCCTCCGCCAACTCGTCGCCTACGGACCGCGCGCGATCGTCTACGTCTCCTGCGACCCGGCCACGCAGATGCGCGACCTCGCCCTGCTCCAGCCCGCCGGCTACGCGCTCGCCGCCGTGCAACCCTTCGACCTCTTCCCGCAGACGCGCCACCTCGAGTGCGTCATCACGTTGCGGAAAACCTGACCGCCGCCACGCTCCCCCGCCATGTCCAGCGACGCCGCTCCGACCACGCCACCCCCGCCGCCCGAACAGGGGATCGAGATCCGCAGCCATTTCGTGCGCACCCGCAACGCGCTCGTCACCCGCGCCACGTTCTCCGAGCTCTACGTCGACTACTTCCTCCATCTCTCGACCCACCACCTCCGGCCGGCCGCCGAGCACGTCGCGCTCTTCAAGGACGCGCTCGCCGCCTTCCTCCTGCACTGCACCTCGCGCCCGCGCTACGAGATCATCGCGTGGACGCTGCACTTCGAGGAGCCGATGGTGAACCTCTTCCTCACCGGCGACAACGAGGAGGGCACCGTGACCGGCCGCGTACTCGCCGAAAACGTACGCGAGATGGGCGGCAACCACCTCTACGCCGACGTCGTCGCGTACGGGAAACCACCGCGCCGCAGCGCCGTGCCGTTCGCCGGCTCCGAGCCGTTCCGCGCCGCGGAGGCCTTCTACCTCCAGAGCGAGCAACGCCCCGCGCGGATCTTCACGCTCGCGCCCGAGGAGTTCGCGCTGGTCGGCTCGCACCCGGACTGCGACACCGCGTGGTTCGAGGCGCTCACCGCCGACCAAGTGCGCGAGCTGGAGAAGACCGAGACGCTCTCCCTCCTCGAGCGCCGCCGCTACGAATGGCGCTGCGGCTGCGACCAACGCCGACTCCTCCGCGTGCTCGCGCAGGTCGCACGCAAGAACCCCGAGGAGATCTTCGGCCAGGACCCGAGCGCGCAGGTGAGCTGTCCGCGTTGCGGCGCCAAACACATCATCACCCGCGAAGCGATGGAGGCCTACCTCGCCAGCCACCCCGAGTAGCGGGTGCGCAGGCTTGCCGCAGGCCGGCCCCGGTCCGAGAGTGCCCGGCGCGCCGCCGCTCCGGGTGGCGCCCCGCCTCGCGTCCCTCCCGGAACCTCGCCCACCCTCACCGGTCCCACGCCCTCGAACCAACTGACCGCGCCGCGCGCCCGCGCGGCTTCGGGCCCGGATTCCCGACCTCCTCGCCCAGCATGACACCGCTCCTTCGCCCGCTCCTCGCCGCCTTCTGCCTGCTGTTGCCGGCCGCGCCCCTCGTGCGCGCCGCGCCCGACTCGGCGAACGCCCCGAAGGTCCGCCTCGTCTTCGTCGACTGGGAGAAGTTCACCGACATCGTCGTCGACGGCGTCTCCACCAAGTCCGGGGCGGACATGGTTTGGGGCGAGCTCAACCGCCACCTCGCTTCGCTCGCGCGCCGGAGCCTCGCCCCCGGGGAGACCCTCGTCATCACCATGCGCGACATCGACCTGGCCGGCGTCGTCGAACCGTGGCGCGGCCCCGATTTCGGCCATGTCCGCTACATCCGCGACACCGCCCCGCCGCGCCTGGTGTTCGACTATCAGGTGCTCGACGCCGGCGGCGCCGTCCTCAAGGAGGGCTCGGAGCGCCTCACCGACCTCGCCTTCCGCTTCCAGCAGCCGCCCATCGGCCGCAGCGACAGCGTCTACTACGAAAAGCAGCTGCTCTCCGACTGGATGCGCAAGGCCTTCACGGCCCCGAAGAAGCCGGGGCGGCGCAAAGGCGACTGAACCTCCGCGGCGTCGATCGCGGCGACCGCAGTGCGGAGCCCGCCGCGCCGCCCTCGCCGCTCACCGCGCCAGATCCTTCGCGCGGATGACGCACACCGGCGTGCTGCCGTCGGCCTGCACCGGCCAGTCGAACGCGCAGCCGGGGAACTCCGCGGTGAGCACGTCGCGCAACCCGCCGAGCTCGATCGCCAGCACACCGCCGGGCGCGAGGTGTGCGCGCGCCTCGTTCACGATCCGTCGCACGCAATCCATGCCGTCGGCCCCGCCGTCGAGCGCGAGCCGCGGCTCGTGGCGCAGTTCCGGCGCGAGGTCGTCGCACAAGGCCGCGGGCTCGTAGGGCGGGTTGGCAACGATCAGGTCGAAGCGCCCCTCGCCCTCGACGGCACCGAACAGATCGCCCTGCCGCAACGCCACCCGGTCCGCCAACCCATGGAGCTCGCTGTTGAACTGCGCGACCGCGAGCGCGTCGGCCGAAAGGTCGGTCGCCACGAGCTCCGCCGCCGGGAACCGTTGCGCGAGCAGGATGGCGAGGCAGCCGCTGCCCGTGCACAACTCGAGAATCCGGCGCGGCTGTTTCCGCCCGAGCCACGGGAGGAACCCGGGCTCGCCCTGGATCAGCTCCACAAAATACGAGCGCGGGATCAGCGTGTGCTCGTTCACCGCAAACCGCAGTCCGCCCAGCCACGCCTCTCCGGTGAGATACGCGAGCGGCTGCCGCTCGAGCACCCGCCGCGCGAGCAACGCCTTCAGCTCCGCGATCTCCGCCGGCGTCAGCCGCGCGCCGAGGAACGGCTGCACGTCCTCGTCGAGGTGCAGCGCCCACTTCACCAGCGCGAGCGCCTCGTCGCCCGCGTGGGGCGTCCCCTGCGCGAACTCGAGCCCCTCGCGGTTGAACAACGACACCGCAAACCGCAGCCAGTCGCCCAGCGTGGCGAATGACTCGGTGCCGCGGAAGAGCGCGGCAGCTTTCGAAGCGGGACGGCGGGAGGGCGACGGCATGCCGCGTATCAAACCCGCCCGCGCCGCAGCGTCGAGGTGGATGTCGCGCCTCCCACCAGCGGCGGAGCTCGCCCGGCTCGCGGCGGACACCGGCCCCCGCGCCGGCCGCGAGCGGTGCCGCCCGCGCTCCCCACGCGGCGCTCTTGCCCGGGAACCTTCCCGGGCTAACCTCGTCCCATTCTGCGCATGAAGACCACCAAGATCATCCTGCTGCTGGTTGTGCTCGCCGTGCTGTTTGGCGGCTACTTCTTCTCCGGCGACATGCTCGGCCGCGGCGCCGTGGCCGCCGTGAACCGCTACGGCCCGCCGGTGACCGGCACCCAGGTCGCGCTCGGCTCGGCGCACCTCTCGCCGGTGAGCGGCGGCGGCTGGCTGCGGGATCTGTTCATCGGCAACCCCGCCGGATTCCAGACCGCGAAGGCGTTCTCGGTGCGCGAGGTCTCCGTTTCCGTGCGACCGCTTTCCCTGTTCGGCGACACCCTCGACGTGCGGGAGGTCGTGGTCGCGAACCCGGAGTTCGTCTTCGAGACCAAACTCGTCTCCTCCAACCTCGGCACCATCCTCGAGAACGTCCGCCGCAGCACCGAGGACGACGGCAAGGCCGCGCCCGCGGAGCAGGCCGCCGGTCCCACCAAGAAGATCATGATCCGCCACTTCGTGCTCGAGAACGCGCGCGTCACGGTGGCGGTGGGCAACACCACCCTCGAGGTGCCGCTGGCGAAGTTGGAACTCCATGACATCGGGGTCGCCCAGGGCGGCGTCACCCCGGCGGAGGCTGCGGCGGAGATTCTGCCCGAGGTCCTCACGATGGTGACGAAGACCGCCGTCGCCTCGCTCAGCGACCGCACGTTCCGCGACAAGGCCTCGGATTTCGGCAAGGAGCTCGGCACGGCCGCGCAGGAGCTGCTCAACCAGCTCCGCGGCCAATAGCCGCGCCCCGCGGCGCGGAAGAATTCATCTGTTCTCCGTCTCCTCCCCATGCCGCCCAAGCAGCCGCATCCGCTCCTCTGGGTCGCCGAACCGTTGCAGGAAAACCCGTCGTACCTCGACAAACCGATGTTCGGCGGGCGCGCGGTCCATTTCGACGGGCGCGTCGTGCTCTTCCTCGCCGCCAAGGCCGAACCGTGGCGCGGCGTGCTCCTGCCGACCGAACGCGAGCACCACGCCTCGCTGATCGCGGATTTCCCCGCGCTCGCGCCGCATCCGATCCTGGCCAAGTGGCTCTACCTGCCCGAGCGCGCGGCGAGTTTCGAGGCCGATGTCGCCCGCCTCGTCGCGCTCATTCGCCGCCTCGACCCGCGGCTCGGCGTGTTGCCCGGCGCGAAGGCGAAGAAACCGGCGGGAAACGGCACCCGCGCCACCCCGGCCAAGCGCAAGCACTTCATGCTGGAGTAGCGGCATGCCCGCGCGCCTACGAAAAAGCGGGTGACCTGCATCACCGGCCGACAGCTCGGCTTCGCCCCATGCCGTTCAGCGCTTCGCCCGCCGGCGCCAAGCCGCCCATCCCAGGGTCGCGGCGCCGAGGAGCACGGCCTAGGTCGAGGGCTCGGGGATCGGCGAGACGCTCACGCTGAACGCGGCGCGCGTTGCCGTCGGATCGACCTAAGGCGAGCTGCCCGGCGACGGGATAAAGAGCATCCCGGTGTCGCCGGTGTTGTTGTAGCACAAATCTAACGACGCACTGCCTGCGCCGCGGTGGGGGCGAGAAACAGGCCGCCGGCCACTGCCAAGCCGGCAACCAACGAGGAGAGACGAAGGTGGAGATTCATGGGTCGGGTTCGCACGTGGGCCGCCACGGTCCCGATCGGCGGACAAAGTGTCGACGGCTGTGCGAATCCGAAAACGAGCTACAGGCCCTCCCAACGGCTCCCGCGACGGTTCGTCGTCACCCAAAACCCTCGTCAACGACCCGAACCAGGAGACACAGCGCCGGCGCTGGCGCGCTTCGCCTCGAGGGCCCGCCCCCGCGTGCCGTTCCGGCCGCCCCCCCCGCACGGCATGCACAGACTTGCCGCTACTGCGGGTTTCCCGAAACCTCGCCCGGCATCATGGCGTTCTTCCTCGGCATCGACGGCGGCGGCACCTCCACCCGGGCCCTTCTCTGCGACGAACGCGGCCGCGTGCTCGGCCTGGGCGCTGGCGGGGTGTCGAACCACCTCCACGCCGGCTGGGAGGGCGCCGCCGACTCGCTCCGCACTGCGGTTCAGGGCGCGTTCGCCGCGGCCGGCGTCGCTCCCGCCCGAAGCGCGGCGGTCTTCCTCGGCATGGCGGCGACCGCCTCCGACGCCGCCCCCGACCGATGGCGCACCCACGCACTTCAACTTGGCCTCGCGGCCGG
>JAEZSJ010000334.1 GCA_023443985.1 Verrucomicrobiota bacterium
TGCCTCGCCTCCCCCGGCGTTGAGAACGCAGCTTGGTGTTACGGCCGTAACACGAATCGGCGTCCTCGTTCAGAACCCGCCGCGCCTTCCCCCTCGTAAAACGCCCGCTCGCGCGAAAACGGGAAGACGCAAAACCGTGTTCCGGCCGTAACAGGCTTCTGCGTCGTGCTGCCGACGTCGGATACCCCCCCCTCGCGGGCGCGGCCCGCCACGGGAAAACTGCGCCCTTGCCTGATCGGTATCACCCAACACTCTACAGGGGCATGGCGGGATCGCTCCGATTCTTGCTCGCGTTGAATGCTGCCGGAGGCGAGGTGACAGGTGCACTCGCCCATGCCTTGTGGCACCGGTTCTCCACCACGGGACGGCGCGCGGAAGCCTATCGCCGGCTCCACGCCGCCGGCCGGATCGAGCTCCAAGGCAGCGGACCGCTCGACACGCGCATCGTCCGGCTCACCGCCGATGGCTCTCGACTCTGCCGTGCGGAGGTCGACCCCGAGCGTCTCTGGGCGCGACCGTGGGACGGGATCTGGCGCATCGTGGCCTTCGACATACCCGACTCCGAGACCCCGCTTCGTGCCCGCCTCCGCCGCAGGTTGCGCGCCCTCCGGTTCGGCTGGCTCCAAAACAGTGTCTGGATCAGCCCGGACCCGACCGATGAGTTTCGCGCCATCCTCGGGGAAAGACACCTGTTTCCCGAGTCGTTGACGCTGCTCGAGGCGCGGCCCGCCGGCGGCGAGAGCGACGCGGCACTGGTCGCATCGGCATGGGACTTCGCCGCCCTCGACAAGATGCACGAGCACTACCTTGAGGTGCTGCGCTTGCGCCCGAGCCGGCTTCAAAAGCGCGCGGCCTGGTTCTCTTGGCTCGAGACGGAACACCGCGCGTGGTGCGCTCTCGCACGGCGGGACCCGTTCCTACCCCGGGCATTGCATCCCCGCCTCTATCGTGGGCCTGCCGTATGGACGGCCCGGCGCGAGGCCCACGCCTCCTTCCAGTCCACCGTCCTCTGACCCGGCCAGCCGGAAGCCCAGTCGAGATGGTCGTATCGGAGTACTGATGACTACCAAGCACCAGCCGCGCGTTCCCCTTCGGTCGCCCCGGGGGCATATGACGCAGACTCGTGTTACGCCCGTGACACGGGTCTGCGTCGTCGGGCAGAGCCAAGCCCGCGTTTCGCTCGGGGGAACGCCCCCCGGGCAAAACGGAAAAGACGCAAAAGTCTGTTACGGCCATAACAGGCCTTTGCGTCATGCGGCCGACGGCATGATGGGCGCCGCGGCCAGCGGCGCGCGGCGGAGGCCTCTCCGGATTACGGACACGCAACGACGACTGCTCCGCCGGCGGAGCTGCTGCGGAGACGTCGTCGCTGCCATTGGCGCCGCCCGCAGCGGCCTCGTTCAGCGGCGCCGCTGCGGTTGCCGGCGCAACTGCGCCACGGTGGGGAACACCCGCTTGAAGACGGTGTTCCGGTACTGCTCGATAAACTGGATGAACATCTTCGCGGACTTGTTGCCGAAGTCGGTCACGGGGTCGGTCTGCGCGTAGCTCATGAGCTGGGCACCCTCCTTGAGGTTGCCCAGCGCGGTGATGTAGTCGCGCCAGTACTCGTCGAGGTTGCCGAGCAGAACCAGCCGATCGAAGGCCTTCTTGTCGAAGCCGAGCTGAGTGGCGCACTGGCCGATGGCGTCCTTGTAGATCTCGACGAGCGGCGCGGGGGCGTCAGCGGGATCCTCTTTGAAGCTGATCGGGAAGGTGTGCTTGAACCAGTCGAGACACGACTTGCCGGCGGCCTGCAGCTCCGCGAGGTGCTCCTGGAGGAGTTGCTCGCTGGAGAGCGCGCCGTCGACGATGTCGTTGCGCATGGCGAAGATCTGCTGGCGCTGGGTGGAAACGATGTTGTCGAAGGCGACGAGCTGGCGGCGCGCGGCGTGGAAATAGCCGGAGAACTTCGCCTGCGACTCCTCGACGATCTTGTTGATGAAGAGGTGGTGGATGCCGGCGTCGTCTGCGTTGAAGAAACCCATGTAGCGGGCGACGGGCACCTTGGCCTCCTTGAGGAGGTCGTCCTCGAGCGAGAGGTAGAACTGCACCGAGCCGGGGTCGCCCTGGCGGGCGCAGCGGCCGAGCAGCTGCTCGTCGAGCCGGCGCAGGTAGTGGCGAGTCGTACCGATGATGTGGAGACCGCCGAGCTCGGCGACGCCGGGGGCGAGCTTGATGTCCGTGCCGCGGCCGGCCATCGAGGTGGCGATGGTGATGGCGTCGCGGCGGCCGGCCTGGGCGATGATCATGGCCTCCTTGAGGTGGTTCTTGGCGTTGAGCACGCTGTGCTCGAGCTCGAGCGTCTTGAGGCGCGCGCTAACGAGCTCCGACTCCTGCACGGAGGAGGTGCCGACGAGGATGGGCCGGCCCTGCGCGTGGACCTGCCGGATGTCGGCCACGATGCGGTCGAGCTTCGCATCGAGGCTCTTGAAATGAAGGTCCGGCTGCACGCGGCGAATGCACTTTCGGTGCGGCGAGATCGGGATCACGTCGAGTTTGTACGTGTTGGAGAACTCGTCGGCCTCGATGCGCGCGGTGCCGGTCATGCCACCGAGGAACTTGTACTGCCGGATGAAGTTCTGGATGGAGGTCTCGGCGAGCGTCTGCGACTCGGGCGACATGCGCAGGCGCTCCTTGAGCTCGATGGCCTGGTGCAGGCCGTCGGAGAAATGCCGGCCCGGCAGCGGGCGGCCGGTGTTGGTGTCGATGAGGACGATGGTGCCGTCGCGCACGATGTACTCGATGTCGCGGCGGTAGAGCGCGTAGGCCTTGATGAGCTGGTGGATCGTGTTGAGCTCGTTGGCCACGGTGTCCATCTCGACCGAGAGGGCTTCGCGCTGGCGCTGTTTCTCCTCGTCGGACTGGGCGGACTGCTCGAGGCGGTTGATCTGCGCGGAGAGGTCGGGGATGACGAGCGAGTGGCCGAGGAGCTTGGCGAACTGCTCCTGGCACGTGTCGGAGAGGTGGATCGAGTGGTCGCGCTGGCTGATCGAGTAGAAGCCCTGGTTGTGAAGCCCGGCGGTGGCGTGCGCGTTGCCCTCCGTTTTCTCCTGAAACTCCTCCAGTTTCTTGCGGATGGCGGACTCCATCAGCCACTCCTGCAGGCGCTCGTTGTTCGGATCGGCCTGCCGGATGAGGTAGAGGTTCCGGCCGAGCTCCGGGTGCGCAAAGTTGCCCGAGGAAACGGCATCGGCGACCACGGTCTCGAGGCAGGCGACGTGCTTGGCCTGGAGCTTGTGCACCTCGAGCACGGGCTTGTGCAGCCGTGTGTAGAGCGAGAGGTCGGACTCCTTGCGGCCGGAGATGACGAGCGGTGTGCGCGCCTCGTCGATCAGCACCGAGTCGGCCTCGTCGACGATGGCGAAGTCCTGCCCCTGCTGGAGCCGCTGGTCGGCGGCGGTGATCAGGCCGTTGTCGCCGAGGTAGTCGAAGATCAACGCCGAGGCGGTGGCGTAGAGCACATCGCAACGGTATGCGGCCTGGCGCTGCGCGGCGGTCTGGTTCGGTGCGAGCAGGCCGGCCGTGCAGCCGAGCTCGTCGAAGACCGGCTTCATCCAGATCGAGTCGCGCTGCGCGAGGTAGTCGTTGGCGGTGATGACGTGGACCTTCCGCTTGTGCAGGAAGCTCAGGTAGGCGGCGACGACGGCCGAGAGGGTCTTGCCCTCGCCGGTGCCCATCTCGGCGACCTGGTTGTGGAAGAGCACGAGGCCGCCGAGGATCTGTGAATCGAACGGTAGGATACGCCAGACGACGTTCTCCTCCAGGATCTGGAAGCTGCGGCCCTCGAGCCGGTCGCACGCGACGAGGACATTCGCACACGCGTCGACCAGACTCGGCTTGGGTTGCTGGCGCAGCTCGGCGGTGAGCGCCGCAGGATCGGAGCCGCGCAGCGCCTGCTGGCGACGGCGGATCGAAGGAAGGAGCGCCCGGTGGCGGTTGAGGATGCGCTGGCGGGCGAGATTGGAGAGGAAATTGAGGACGAAGGACATCGAAGTACGGGTTGTGCGGAACAGGCGGGGTGCGGCCGGGCACGTCCAACGGAGGGACGGGGGCGCGGCAGGGTGTCACGAGCGTGCGGAGCACATCATTCGCGGCAGCACCGCGCTGGTGGCGGCGGGGCGAGAAGACGCGTCCGGTCCGCCACGCTCAGAGCCGCAATTCGACCACACCCACCAGACACGGACGCCGCACGCCCGCGCTTGCCGCCAGGCGTGCCCGACCGGACGGCTGCCACGAGCGGCTTCCCAGCGCACCGCCCAGCGGATCCGCCGATGACAGGAGATCCCGTGCCTTCGTAAGCGGCGGGTGAGCCCGTTCCGGCGCCGAGGCGAGATCGAGGGCCGCGAACGCCTGCACGAGCCCGTCCGAAACCACCGATGACCGCGATCGGCCGGCGCCGAGGCCCAGCGGACGGCCCGCGCCGGCGTCCACCCAGAGGAGCACGGCCACCGCCAACACGGCGAGCAGGCAGGCGGGCGGCTTGGGCGCGGACATGGGCAGCACTACGCGGCCGCCCCACGCCGGTGTCAATCGCCCCGCGGCGACTGCAGGCTTGGCGACCGCGCGAAATGCTGGCCGACTTGCATCCGTGCAAACCCGTGTCCTCGCCGCCGCCGGCGGCGCGTTGCTCGCGCTCGGCCTTTCGCTGTTCGACTGGCGGCCCGCCTTCGCCGGCTCCGCCGCGCCGCCAGCGCGCGACGTCTGCTGCGCCGAGGAGATCCTGCCGGACGACTGTCGACTCGACGGCAACGGCGCGACCAACGCCGGCCCCGTCGCCGCCCTGCCGACCACGACGCTCGCCTCCACCCTCGGGGCCGAGCGGCGAGCGGAACTCGCGCTCGCCATCCCCGATCCTGCGTTGCGCACCCGTACCCTCGCCGGAATTCTCTCTGCATGGGCGGCGACCGATGCGGGCGCCGCACTCATCTGGCTCGAGCGCCACTTCGTCGCGGACAAACCGTTGCTGGTCCAGTCGATCGGCGAAGGTCTTGCCGCCGACCCCGCAGGCGCGACCTTTGCCCTGACCTATCTGGCGCAGGACCGCGAACACGGGGCGCTCCTCGCGGGGGCCCTCGTGCGTGCGCTCGCGAACGACGGCCGCGCCGCGTCCGCCGTGCGCCTCGCCCGGGTCGAGCCGGAAGGTTGGCGCCACGAGTGGGCCACCGTCGCTTTCACCAACCTCGCCTACGCGGACGCCGTCGCGGCGCTCGAGGCGGTCGCCACCGTCGATGATCCACCATTACGCCGGACGATCGCCGCCGCGATCATCGCCGGCTGGGCGGAACAGGACCCGGAGGAACTCGCGCGCCACGCCGACGCGTTCACCGCGCCCGAGGAGCGCGCCCGCGCGTTGTCGGTCGCGGTCGCCGAGTGGGCGCAGCGCGACCCGGCGGGCGCGCGTTCGTTCGTCGCGACCATCGGGCCGTGGGGGTCGCCCTAGCCCTCCGTCATTTGCGGATCTCCGGCGACGAGACCGGCCGATTCGTCGGATGCAGGCTCCCGCCGAGCAGCAACGCCGCGCCGACGATCAACAGGTTCTTCACGACAAACTCCCCCTCGAGCGTGAGCAGGAACGGGTTCCCGTTGAAGCAGAGCTCGGGCGCCATGAAGGCCGACGCAAACGTGCCCGGCAGCTGCAGCAACAGCAGCACGAGCGCGATCCGCACCGTCCGCCGGAACAGGAAGCACACGCCGATGGCGATCTCCAGCCACCCGAGCCCGACCAGGGCGGCCTGCCGCGGGAGAAAGGGCAACGTGCGGCTCACCAGTTCCGCGATCGGGCTCTCGCCGACAACCTTCAACGCCCCGAACCACAGGAAGATCACTGCGAGCGCCTGCCGGAAATAGCGCCGCACATGGCGTTCCATCGCGTCGAAGAGGGCGTCACCACGGAGTGGATTCTCCGGTGCTGCGCCGGGCGGCGGCGGTGTTGGCGGGGGCGGGGAGCCCTTGGCGCTGGGTTGCTCGTCCATGCCCGCGACTCTACCGGACCCCGCCGCCGCGCGGTAGCGGTGTCTCGCCCGCCCGCCCCCTCGGGGGCCCACCGCGCGCCACCGCGGTCGCCACCCTACAACAGCAACCACACGACGAATGCCAATGCGCCGATCCCGAGCAACAGATCCAGCACGTGCGGCATGCCCGCCGCGTAGCAGAGGTCGTCCAGTCGGCGAAGCACGCGGATCCACGCCGGCACATGCTGCCCGAGCACCTCGACACGCCGGTCGATCGCCTGCGCCGCCCGCCGGCCGCTCTCGACCGCGCCCTCGATGCTCCAGATCCCCGCCTGCGTGGCGGTGTGGGCTCCGGCGAGCAGGAGGTTCGGCACTCCCGTCCGCTGCGTCGGCTGGTGCGGCAGCGTGCGGGTCGAGTCCACCCACTTCGGCTGCGGTCCCGAGATTCCCTCCGACGAGAAGCGCCACTCGTCCCACACCTCCACGGCGACGACAGGAAAGTCCCGCAGCCCGCGCCCGCCGTTCGCCTCGCGCAGCATCCGGTCGAGCGAACCGCAACTGTGGAGCTGGGTCAGCACCTCCGCGAGGAACTCCTCCCTGGTGCAGCGCTTCACCGGCAATCCCCGCAGGCGCCCGGGCACGTCGGCCGCGCAGCTCGTGATCGTCCACAACGATCGGATACCACGCCCCAGGTGCACGTCCGGGCGCCAGACCTGCTCCTGAGCGAAGAGCGTGAGGTTGTACTCCGTGTCGGCCAGCACCACCGCCGTGCGCGGCCGCGGGAAACGGATCGGCTCGCCGAAGCCGATCCGGAGCGACACCTGCACATGCGGACCGCCCGCCACCAGCGAGCGCAGCCGCGAGAGCTGCGGCTGCCGCTCAAGCGCGGGTGTCCGCGCCACGATCTCCGCCGCGGCGAACGGTGTCGTCGCGAGCACGTAATAATCGGCCTCGATGCGCCGCCCGGTCGCGAGGACCGCCGCCGTGACCGCCCGCCCGTCGAACTCGAACCGGTCGAGCGGCGCGCGCCAGAGGAAGTCCACGCCGCGCGTCCCGAGGTCCCTGAGCCAAGGTTCGAACCACACCTCGCTGCTCGGTCCGCGCAGGAGCAGCCACCCGCTCCCGGCGCCGTGCGCCCACGCCGGCCCGTCCGCATCGGCCGCGTGCGGCTGCGGCGGGCGGGTGGTGAGCTGTTTGCGGAAGAACTCGCCGGCGTGGTGCAGCGACACATGCCGCCAGTCCGAGCCGATCCACGGACCGAAGCTCGCCCGCCACCGGGCCACCGCGCGCCGCGAGAGCCGCCGTCCCCAGGCCTCCGCCGCATTCCGGCCCGCGTAGCACTCGCGGGAGCGCCGCCCGGCGGTCCAGGTCTTCAGCATCAGCCAGGCCCAGCGAGGAACATCCGGCGGCGACAGCCCGAACATGGAGGGGATGCTGCGCAGCCCGTGGTCGTAGAACGCCGCCTCACCGCGCTCGGGGAACAGCCCGAAGTCGATCGGCCGCGAAAGCGCCTGGTCGTAGAGGCTGCGCCCCGGCCCGTCCGGAATCCGGCGCAGGAGATCGAACGCGTTCACATACCACGGGCCGAAACCATGCCATGAATACTCGGTGGGCATCCCCTCCGGCGACGGCCGGCGCGCGCTGCGGAAGAAGCCGCCGGGTGTCGGCAACGCCTCGCAGACACAGACCTTGTGCCCGATCCGGCTCAAGGCGTCCGCCGCCGCCAGACCCGCGATGCCCGCGCCGAACACCGCCACCCGCGCCGGCGCCGCCCCCCGATTGGACGACGCGGCGCTCATCGCCCACCCCTCCAGGCCCACACCCACCAGACGACGAAACCGGCCTCGACCGCCGCATCGGCGAGATAGGCGCCGCTGTTGCGCGGTTGCGCGGCGGCAAGCACATCACAGCCGGCAACCACCGTCGCCATGCCCACACCGAGGACCACGACCTCGCGCCCGATCCGGCCCGTCCGCGCGGCGAACAGCAACACGACTCCGATCATCGCGAGCACCGAGCCGAACGCCTGCACCAGCCAGTAGTCCGTCTTCGGCCCGGCCACCGCCTCGAAGGTTGCCCGGCTCAACACGGGCCACAGGCCGGTGAGGACGTAGAACACGCCCTGGAGCCGCGCCACCAACGCCACCCGGGAGCCCGCCGCCATCTTCGATGTATCCATTGTTCGATTCTATCCGTCAGCCCACCCCGGTCGCCGCGTGGGGAGCACCGACCGGCTTCGACTCCGGGGAGTTCCGCTCGCGCAACCAGATGCTGAGCACGACCATGCTGCCGATCGCGAGAAACTCGCTCTGCCAGTTCTGGAACGACTCGAACCAGAACTGGGCGCCGGCCAGATGGCTGGCCAGCGTGGCGGGCGGCTCGCCGTGCCGCGCCCGCTCCTCGTTCTCCCGCCCGAGGCTGCCCCGGGCGTGCCACGCGAAGGAGAGGAGAAACAGCGTCAGGAATGCGAGCGACAGCGAGTGGCCGTAGAGCCGCCCCCACCACCCGCCCCGCCGGGCCGGCCAGGGCGACGCCTCCGTCACCACCTCCCGCCGCGGTGGTTTGTCCGGATCGTCGGACTCCGCCGATCCGCGCTGGAACAGCACCGCCGTGAGCAGCACGTAGACGCCCATCTGCAGGAACTCGCTCTCCCAGTTCTCCGCGGTCGCCTCCGCGAAATGGGCGCTCGCCAGATAGTCGCCGAGCGCGAGCGCCGCCTCGCGGTTCTGCCCGCGCTCTTCGTTGTATGCCTTCCAGCCCGTGAGCAGTTGGCCGAGCCCGAAGGTGGCCAGGAAGAGCGAGAAGACCACGAGGCTCAGGCCGTTGTCGCGGAGAAGACGTCGCACACCGCAGTCTAGCTGCGCCGGGCCGCAGCCGCCCAGCGGCGGGCGCCCCGCGCCCGGCATCAGGTCGCGGCGCCGGCCGCCCGACGCGGTTTCCCCCATCCGCGCCAACCCACGGAGCAGTGCGATTCGCGCCCTGCGGGGATCGCACCGGATGCACTTCGCACTCCTCCGGACGTCTTCCCTCGCCCCCGCGCCCAGCGTCGTCGACCGCCATGGCCGCTGGCACCGCGCGTGCAAGGACCTCCCCTCCAACCTGAACAACCACCCCCAACCGAAAGGAACTCCATGAATCAGCTCAGCATCAAAGGGAATTGGAACGTCATCAAAGGTAAGCTCAAGCAGCAGTATGCACAGCTCACCGACGACGATCTGCGGTATGTCGAAGGCCAGGAGGAGGAGTTGATCGGGCGCATCCAGCGCCGCACGGGCGAAGCCCGCGACAAGATCGAGAAGTACTTCGACGACCAGCGCAGCGTCTGAGTCCACCAACATCCGCTCGCTGCGGCGCGCCGGCCCGGCCGGCGCGCCGTTTCTCGTTCGCCGTCGGCCCGCCCCTTCGCTCGCGCGGCGCGCGCCGATCCGAGACCGCGCGGCTTGTGCTCCCTCCGGGCCCGTCCGCGCCTGCTCCGGTTCTCCCGTCTCCCACCTTTCCTCGCTCTCGCCTCGTACGGCGAGCAACGGAGGCGGAGGCAGTCGCGGGCCTCCCGTGGCGGAAGAGACGGGAGCGGCGAAGGATCGGGTCCGCGGAGGGAACCCGCACAGGGGAACCGCCGGTGCCGCGCCGCGAAACACTGCGCCCGGCATCCCTCCGATGCACCGGCCGCGGGCCCGACCGATGGCGGTCTCGCCCGTCGGCGCGCAGGATCGCGCGGCCATGCCCGATACCCCGCCGCTTCGCCGCACCGCCGGTCTCCTCGTTCCCGTCTTCGCCCTCCGCCACGCCGCCGATCTGGGCATCGGCGACACGCGCGCCGTGCACGCCGCCGTCGACTTCTGCGCCGATCTGCGGCTCGAGGTCCTGCAGCTCCTGCCGATCCACGAGACCGTCGGCGACCATAGTCCGTACAATCCGATCAGCGCCCGCGCGCTCGCCCCCGCCTATCTGGAGCTCACGCCCGAGGCCGTGCCGGGACTCACGAGGGACGCGCTCGAGGCGGCGGCCCCCGCCGCTTGGCTGGCCCAGCTGCGCGCCGGCCCGGTGAAGCACAACTCCGTGCACGCGCTCAAGCTCCAGATCCTGCTCGCCGCGCACCGGTCGTTCTGCGCCGCCCCGCCGGACGCCGCCGCGGCGGAGTTCCAGCAGTTCCGCGAGGCGAACGAGGACTGGCTCCGGCCATACACGTTGTTTCGGTTGTTGATCCGCGAATACGAAGGCAATCCCGACTGGGCCGGGTGGCGCCCCGAGCACCAGACGCTCGCCGCCGCCGAGGCATGGTTCGCCCGGCACCCGGACCAGGCGCAGCTCGCGCGCGTGCGGGAAGGGCTCGCGTTCATCCAGTGGATCGCCTGGCGCCAGTGGACGGCGGTGCACGAGCACGCCCGGACGAAGGGCGTGCGCCTCATGGGCGAGATGTCCTACGGCGTGGGCCGCTGCAGCGTCGACGTGTGGGCGCATCCCGATCTCTTCGACTTCGAGTGGTACGTCGGCACCGGGCCCATCGCGTACTTCGACACCAACAAAGACTCCGAACGCTGGGGACAGAACTGGGGCCTGCCGCCCTACCGTTGGGAGAACCATCGCTCCACCGGCTTCGCCTGGCTGCGCGGCCGCGTGGCCGGCGAACGCCAGTTCTTCGACATCTGCCGGCTCGACCACCTGCGCGGCTACTTCCGGGCGCACATGTTCCCGTGGCCCGGCGGCGTGGTCCACACCGAGTTCGCCACGCTCACGCCGGAGCAGGCGAAACTGCGCACGGGCGGTCGCCTGCCCCGCTACGTGCCCGGACCCGACGAGGATCCCGTGACCGCCCGCATGAACGAACTCCAGGGCCGCGAACTCATCGCACTCATCGAGCAGGCCGCCGGCGGAATGAAGCTCTTCGCCGAGCTCATGGGCGACATGCCCGACTACATGCGGCGCGCCCTCGACGACCTCGAGCTCGCCAACCTCACCTTCCCTCAGATGGAGCGCAACGCCGACCGCACCCTGCGGCCCCGGGAGACTTTCCGTCCGCTCAGCCTCGCCACGTATGCGACCCACGATCACGCGCCGATTGCCGCCGTCTACACCGGCCTGCTCGCCGCGGCCGCGCAGGACCCCGGCGGCACCGCCGCCACCGATCTGCGGGAGCTGCTAAGCTTCGCCGGCTGGCGCGGCGAGCCGCCCGCGACCTTCACCGACGACCTCCACGCCGCCCTCGTGCGCGCGCTCTTCGATACGCCGTGCGAACTGGCCGTGCTGCTCTCGAGCGATCTCCTCGGGATCCCGCAGCGGTTCAACCTGCCCGGCACCTACGGCGCCGGCACCTGGGCCGAGCGCCTCGAGTTTCCATTGCCCGAGTTCCGCACCCACGGCGTCTTCGCGAAGCGGATCGACCGCGTGCGCGTCCTGGTGACGGAGACGGGAAGAGCCGGCCGGCCGCAGTGAGCGCACCGGGGCGGCGACGCCACCTGCGGAGACCGCCGCGTGCCCGCCGCCAACGCGAAGGGCCGCCGCCCGGCCAGGGGGGGCGGCCCAAGAACGTACATCTCGCCTCCCGGCCGACACCCGACCTGTTGTCGGCCCGCATCCGACCGGCGTGAACGCCGAGTGCGGGCGCAACTGACTCCTGCGCCGGCCCGGCGCCGCTGCACCGGTGCGAACTGCGTCGCGCAGGCGATCGGGCGCAAGACCGTGTCGTGGTCGGAGCGTGGTCCTGCGCCCTCGGGCCGCGCCTCGCCCGGGTCCGGCACCGGACGCGACGGAGTGCCCCGGCGGATGCGGCCGGTTGCACGCGTCGCTCCCGGAGGAGTCGGCGTCCCCGGCGTCACTTCACCCGCTGGAACTGCTCGCGCAGGACCTTCAGCGCCTCCGTGTGGAGCCCCGTGGAGCTCCAGCACAGGTCCGCCTTCACCTCGGGCACGATGCCGCCGTCGAAGAGCGAGAACATCACGCCGAGCACGCACGCGTCGGTGTCGATCCCGCACACCGTCGCGCGCCGCACCCCGGCGGACTTCAACCGCCGCACATCACGCTCCCTCAGCCCGTACGTCGTCTTGCGGATGAGGATGTCGTCCGGCCCCGGGGCGAGCCGCAGCTCGATCTCCCTCGTGCCGGGCTCGCCCGTCGAGCGCTTGAGCGCGCGGCGAAAGAACGAGCCGCGCGGGTTCACGAACTGCGTGAAGACCCGGAGGCGGAACCGGCGGGAGTAGCGTCGTATCCGCTCACACAATTCCTCCGGCGCCTCGAACCCGTGCTGGAGATCCACGATCACCAACACGTGCGAGCGGTCGCGCCGCGCCGCGCCGTTGCGCCCGGAGGAGCGGTGCGGGCCACGGGGCTGCCGGGGGGGCGGAGCGGACTTCTCGGCGGAGGGCATGCCGCAGGATAGCCGGCGGGGGCGGCGGCGGCCATCGGTGAAACTCCCATCCGCGGCCGACGACCACCGCGGCGGCGCCGAGTCCGTTTATTGGCGACACTTTCCGCCGCTCTCCGTCCCGCCCTTCGGCGTTCCGCCCCACCCCGGCTGCGGGGCCGCCCGGTGGGGCGGCGCATTGCGTTCCGCGCGACCCGCGGAACCGTGCCGCTCCTCCCACAAAACCAAACCAGAAAACAACCGATGAAATCCAAACTCACCTCCGCCGCCCTCCTGCTCCTCCTCCCACTGACCGGCTTCGCCCAGACGGACACCACCAACAACAGCGTCGACAGCCCCGACCAGTTCGGCGCGCGCCAGCGCGGCGACTGGGAGGCCACCGTGGGCGGAAGCGGCATGAGCAACAACGACCTCGACAACTCCCTGGGCGGCGTCGACTTCTCCGTCGGCCGTTTCGCCACCGACACGCTGCTCCTCTCGGTCCGGCAGTCGGTGAGCTACGCCAACGGCGCCGGCGGCGACGCGAAATGGGACGGTTCCACCTTCCTCGCGCTCGACCAGCACTTCGGCACCGGGCGGCTGCAGCCGTTCGCCGGTGTGAACTTCGGCGGGCTCTACGGCGGGCGCACCAGCGACACCTGGGCCGCGGGCGTCGAGGCCGGCGTGAAGTTCTACGTGGCCCCGCGCACCTTCGTGCGCGCGCTCGTGAACTACGCGTGGACCTTCAACGACTCCGATGCCGCCAGCGACAACTTCGACAACGGGGCCTTCCTCTGGAGCGTGGGCGCCGGTTTCAACTTCTAGCCGGCCCCGCCGCGCGTGCGGCGGTCCGTCCCCCGGATCGCCACACGCAACGGGGCGCCGCCGGCCGCGCCGCCGCGGGACAATTCCGATGCGGGCGACTGCGATCGGCTCGGTGGCGGGTCGCCGCCGCGCACGGTATGGTCGGATCCCACACCAACAACTGACACGAACATGAAAACCAAACTAACCCTCCTCACCGCCGCCCTCGCCGCCACCGTCTCCGTGGGCGCGCTGTTGGCCGGCGGCTGCGCCGCCACCGCCACGCGTGAAAGCACCGGCGAGTACATCGACAACTCCGCCATCACCGCCCGCGTGAAAACCGCCCTCGCCTCGGACGAACTCGTGAAAGCCCGCGAGATCCATGTCGAGACCTTCCGCGGCTCCGTCCAGCTCAGCGGCTTCGTCTCGACCGACGTCGAGAAGGATCGCGCCGCGCAGATCGCCGCCGGCATCCCGGGCGTGCGCGAGGTGAAGAACAACGTCATCGTCAAAACGCAGTGACCTGCGGCGGGGGGGGCCCCCGCCGCCGCCCCCCCCCC
>JAEZSJ010000369.1 GCA_023443985.1 Verrucomicrobiota bacterium
CGCCTCGATGTAGTCGAGCACCTGCAGCACGTCGGCCTGCGAAAGGCCCACGTACCAGCCGCCGCGCGCCCGACCAAGGACCGCGACCTCGAACGAACCCGTGTGCGCGGCCATGCCGGCCGAATGGTTGAGATGGTCGCCGGTGTAGCCATGCATGTAGACCGAGAGCGGCGCCGGGTGCGCCGGATCGTAGTCGGTCGGGATCATGAGCTTGAACGGCTGGCCGGTGCCGTCCACGGGCGACTCATACGCCCACTCCTGCACGCCGCGGAGCTTGCCGAGCAGATCGGGATCGGCGGCGATCCGCGCGGTCCACTCCTCGAGCCGGGCGACCTTCTCGCGCGCCTCGGCGCTGTCGGCGCCATGGCGGGCGACCGCCGTTTCCGCCTCGAAGCGGAGGAACTTCAGCCAGCCGCGGTAGGCCGTGAGTTCGGGCCGGGCGAGCGCGGTCTCGGCGGCGGACACCGCAGCCGGCAACATCGCCGGGGTCGATGGCTGCGCCGGTTGTGCGGAAGCGCCCAGCGCCGCCACGAGGGAGAGGAGCAACAGGGGGTGTTTCATGCGGTCGGAGCGTTGTCCCGCTTCCCCGGTCGGAGCAATACTCGCGCCGCCGGAGCGCCGGCAGTTGCATTACGGCGACATCGGGCGGCAACGTCGGCCGCACCGTGGCGGCCGGATCCGCGGGCCCGACCGAGGGACGGCGATTCGCGGCCGAGGTGCTTCCGGAGTTGCCAGCGCGGGGGACGGCCCGCGATAAGTGGCGGCTTTATGAGCAACTGTCCCTGCGGTTCCGGAAAATCCCTCGAGTCCTGCTGCGGTCCGATCCTCGCCGGTGCGCCCGCGCCGACGGCCGAGGCGTTGATGCGTTCGCGTTACTCGGCCTATGTGCAGCGCAACTACGAACACCTCGAGCGCTCGCTCAGCGCCGAGCAGCGCAAGGACTTCGATCCGGCGGAGGCGAAACGGTGGGCCGAGAGCTCGGAGTGGCTCGGGCTGACGATCCTGCGCACGGAAAAGGGCGGCGCGGACGACGAGCAGGGTCTGGTGGAGTTCACGGCGCGCTTTCGCGCCGAGGGCAAGGAGCACGAACACGTGGAGATGGCGGTCTTCGGTCGCGAAGAGGGCAATTGGGTCTACGTCGGGCAAGTGGCACCGAAGGGCCAGACCGTGAAGCGCGAGCAGCCGAAGACCGGCCGCAACGACCCGTGTCCGTGCGGCAGCGGGAAGAAATTCAAGAAGTGCTGCGGCGCGTGAGTCGCGCACCTGCGCTTCGCCCAAGCAAACAGCCCGGTCGCGCGACCGGGCTGTTGTGTTGATGGTGAGAGGATGCGGCCCGACCGATGCCCGGCTATTTGGCGGGCAGGGTCACCGGCATCTCGATGACCTTCGATTCGCCAATCTGGCCGAAGTCCGGCTGCAGGGGGCCCATGTTGGCGGCGAGGAAACGCTCGAGCTCGGTGTAGAACGCGATCTTGTTGTCCCAATGCCGATACCCGTGGCCTTCGTCGGCGCGGGTCATCCACGTCACCTTGACGCCGTTGTGGCGGAGCTGGGTGGCGAGTTTTGTGGCGTGGCGCATGTCGATCCGGTCGTCCACCTCGCCATAGGCGAAGAAGATTGGGATCCGGATACGATCCGCGTTTCTCACCACTGAGGTCTGCTCCAGTCGCTCGCGGTCTTCCTTGAGTGTGCCCGTCATCGTCTCGACCCTCTCGCGCGACCACGTTTTCGGGATGGTTTTGAGAAGCAACGCGATGTCGGTGACGCCGACGTAGTTGACCGCACAGCGGTACAGGTCGGGGGTAAAGGCTGCGCCAGCCATGGCGGCGTAGCCCCCGTAGCTCGCGCCGTAGATGCCGACCCGCGCCGGGTCTGCAATGCCTTGGGCGATCGCCCACTTCACCCCGTCGGTGATGTCGTCCTGCATCTTGAGGCCCCACTGGCCGTAGCCGGCCTCCTTGAACTTCCGCCCGTAGCCGATCGAGCCGCGGAAGTTGATCTGGAAAACGGCGTAGCCGCGGGAGGCGAGGAGTTGCACCTCGGGATTGAAGCCCCAACTGTCGCGCGCCCAAGGCCCGCCGTGGGGATTCACGATCAGCGGCAGATTCTTGGGCTCCTTGCCAGCGGGAAGCGTAAGATAGCCGCGGACCACCAGGCCGTCGCGCGCCGTGTATTCGACGGGGGTCATCGCGCTCATCTTGGCCGGATCGATCCACGGAGAGCGTTCGACCAGCTTCTCCAGCGTCATGTTCTGCGCGTCGAAGAAGTAGAAGGTCCCCGGGTCGCGGTCGCTCGAGACATCGAGCACCGCAAAACGGCCGTCGAGCGACCGGCTCGTGAAGTCGAGCTCCCGGTCCGGAAACTCGGCCTTGAGCGACCGGTAGAGACGACGCAGTTCCGGATCGACCCATTCGACCTCGACCTTCTCACGCTCAATGACGTAACCGAGGAGCTTCTTCGTCCTCCGATCGGTCAGCACCATGGACGCATCATAGACGGGATCGGCGAACAACGGCTCCTCCAGTTTGCCGGTGGCGGGGTCGAGCAGGCGGATCGCCGCCGTATCGCGATCCAAATCGGTCGATACGTAGATCTTCCTGTTGTCCTCCGTGAAGGCGAGCGGAGTGAGTTCGCCCTTGCGAAAGTCGGAGCGGAGAATCTCCCGGAATTCGCCGCGCTCACCATCACGGTACACCAGGAACCAGTCCGCGCCGATCCCGCCCTTGCCGAGGCGCACCGCACCAGTGCCGTCGGCCAGCCACTCCTGCACCCGGCCCGGATTCTTGGCGACGATCCGTTTGCCCCCGTTGCGCACCTTCATCACATAGACGTCGGGCTCCTCCAGCCGGCGTTCATTCGAAACCACAAGGATCTCCTCGGTGGAGTCGCCGTAGAAGGAGAGGAAATCCGTGTCACGGAACACATTCGATCCCGCCGCGCCCTGCTGCCGGACGCTCTTGCCCAGCGCGCAGGAGTTCTTGCCGTCCGCATCGATCGCGAAGAGGCCGCCGGAACCGTATCCGTCATCTACTGTCGTAAACAGCAGACGATTCTCGCCGACCCAACGCACGTTGCGCACATCCTGATTGTCGAAGCCGGTGAGCTGGACCGGCTTCTTCGTCGCGATGTCGATCACATAGAGATTGAGGTGCTCCTTGTAGGTCGAGAGCGCGGCCACCTTGGTGCCTCCGGGCGAGATCTTGATCTCCTCGAAGACGGCCGTGCGGAAGAAATCCGTGAGCGGAACCGGCGCGTCTTCGGCCACTGCGGCCGGGACGCTCGCGACCAGAGCGGCGGCACAACAGAGCCCGCCGAGAAGGAATGTGGATAGTGTCTTAGGCATGATTTGAATGTTTCCCGCTCACTTCACCCGCTTGACTTTGACCCGGCTGCCGAAGCCGTCGACCCGCAGATAAAAGGCACCGAGGGCGCCCTTTTCCACATGGACGACGGGGTTGGTCAACCGCACGGCGAAATCGCCCGGCGCCACCTGCTGCCAGGTCTGGCCGTTCTCCAGCTGGAACAGCGTGCGGCCGCGCCAGCCTTTGAACTCGCCGAGGATGCGGCTGGAGATCGCCCGCGGGACCCGCTGAATCACCTCGACGCGTTCGAGGAGCTTCTGTTCCTGCCCGAACGCCTCCTCCCCCTGCGGCAGGGAGGCGACCGGCTGGTTTTGATCGGTGGATACGGAGGCCGCGGGCGAACGCCGCAGCAGCGCCTCGAGGGTCGCCAGTTCCTCGGGAGAGAGCTTGTGCAGACCGGCGGCGCGAAACTCCTCGGGACTCAACCCGGCCAGGGGGCCGGGGGCCGTCGCGGCCCACAGCGCGACTGGAAGGAGCAGGAGCAACGAGAGGATGCGCTTCATCCCCCGATCGATACCGACCGGGAAGCGCGTCGACAAGCCCGGCGGGATGGGCGGGCGGCGGAAAAGAAAAGGGGCCACACGCCGTGACGTGTGGCCCCCGGGGGATTCGGAGCGGAGGGTGCGTCAGAACTCGCGGGTCAGCCGCACATACCAGAACGCCGACTGCGGGTCGTTGACACCGGAGGTCGTGCCCATGCCGTCGTACGGGTCGACCGGCGGGGTGCTGTCGAACACGTTGTTCACGCCGACCGTGATGACCATGTTGCGGAAGCCGCGGTAGGACACATGTGTATTGAAGGTGTACTGGGCCTTGAAGCGCGCGTCCAGGTAGAGCGCGTCGTCGTCGCCGAGCGAGCCGACCAGAATTGAGCGCTCACGTTTGCCGCGATAGATGCCGGTCACGCCCACCTGCCAGTCGCGCAATGTCCAAGAGGCATTGGCGGTGGCGTTCCAGCGGGCCGTGAGATAGCTGCCGACGAGGTTCGACTCGTCGACCTCGCGGCGGTCGAGCCAAGTGGCGGTGGCACCGACGTTGAAACGGCCGATGCTCGTGGTGTCCCAGTGATACGACACATCGAAGTCGAGACCCTGGTACAAGCCCGTGGAGATGTTCACGTAGTCGTCCTTGATGTAGAGGATCTGGTTGGTGCCGGCGTCACGGACCACCTTGCCGTCGAAAATCGGGTCGCCACTCGACTCCCCCTCTAGGAACTCGGCGTAACCGTAGAAGTCGCTGAGCTGGGCGATGAGACCGTCCTGCTTGAAGCGGAACCAGTCCACGCTGGCCGTGAAGCCCTCGAGCGCCTTCTGCCCCTCGAACACGACACCCGCGTACCACACGTCGGTGTTCTCAGGCTTGAGCTCGGGATTGCCGGCGGTGACGATCTGGAGCTGCAGGAGGTTGGTGTTGGTGATCGGGTCGTAGACCTTGGTGGAGGTGAACGACGTCTGGCTCGAGGTGTAAAGGTAGGCCATGTCCGGCGCCTTGAACGACTCGCTGTAGGAGCCGCGGAACGCCACCCAATCGTTGACCTTGTACTTGATGCCCACCTTCGGACGGACCTTCTCGACGAAGCCTTCGTCGCTGTACCGCTCGAAACGACCAGCGAGCGCAAGCTCCAGCTTGTCGACAAACCGCATCCCCTTGAGGAGCGGAATGTTGGCCTCGGCGTAGAACGAGGTGATGTCGCGGGAGCCGAAGCTGCTGCTGCCCGAGGAGCCGCCCACGATGTTGTTGGTGGCGTTGAGGTCGGACTTCACGTTGGCGAAGTTCTCGGTGCGGTGTTCACCGCCAAAGGCGAGTCCGAGCGGACCGGCCGGCAACTCGTAGACCGTGCCGCTCGCCTGGAAGTCGTACATGGTGTACTCGAGCGAGGCGGAGTTCGGGTTGTTGATCGCAAGGAAATCGGCAAACGCAGCGTCATTCAGGCCGAACCAGTTGAAGTACTCACGCTCGGCGGTCGGCGTATTCGGATTCCACACGAACGCGCCGGTGCCGGTACGGGTCAGACCCATGAGCGCCTGCTGCATGCGGTAGTCCGGCACCGAGTTGCGGTTGATCGTCTCGACCGTGTTCTTGGTGTAGAGGAACGCGGACTCCCATGTCCAGTCGTCGGCCGGGCCGATGTGGACATCGCCGCCCAGACCCACGAGCACGCGGGGGGTGTCGGAGGTCACTTCGGAGATGCGGTTCGCGAGCTCGACGAGCCGGCGGCCACCCGTGCCGATGTCGACGCCGAACGGATTGTAGGCGTTGTACGAGGGGATGATCATCTTCGAGCCTTGGGTGAGCCCCTGTTCCGAGCTGAGGGCCACCGGCGTGGCGGCCGCGCGCACGTCGCCCTCGACACGGGAGAACGACAGATCCACGAAGGCGCGGAGGTAGTCGGTGAGCTCATGCTGCACCGTGGTGTAGAACGAGTACCGGGTAACCTCCGGGAACATGCCGTTGGTCTCGTTGTAGTTATAGAGCGGAATATTCCGCATCCCGGACACCGCGCCCTCGACCGTCGGGGTGCTCGTCGGCTGCGCGTACGACTGGTAGCCTCCCGCATATACCCAACCCGGGAATCCATAGGGTGAGCGATTGTCGAACCAACCGGCGTTCCAGTAGTCGGCGCTGTCAGCCACCGGATCGGTTGTCAGGTCGAACTCGGCCAGATAGTCGGCCTCGGACAGGCCCGTCGTCTCGAGCCCTTCGATCACATACTTGGGGGACGCCTTCGCGGCGACCGAGGTCTTGTCGGCATTGCGGGAGATTTTCAGGTCGCGGGCGAAGACGGGCTCCTGCTTCTGGTAGTCGAAAGTCGCGGTGATGCTGGTCTTCGCATTGGTGGCGCCGCCGACGATCGAGGCCTTGGTCATGAGGCCACCGGTCGCGAAATAGTTGCCCATCTCGACCGTCGCGGATGCGCCCTGATAGTCGCGGCGAAGCTTCACGTTCACCACGCCGCCGACCGCGTCGGAACCATAGAGGGCGGAGCCGCCGTCCTTGAGGATCTCGATGCCCTCGATCGCCGCGTCCGGCAGCGAGTTCATGTCGAACACGGTCTGGAAGCCGTTGAATCCAGGCGCCGCATACGGAACCGCGCGCCGGCCGTTGATCAGGACCAGCGTCGAGTTGTTGCCCAGACCGCGCAGATTGATCGTGCTGACGCCGGGCGTGAAGCTGTTGCCGGAGTCGGCGGGGGTCAGCGCCTGACCGCTGTTGAACGGCATCGCGCGCAGCGCATCGCCGATCGTGACGAAACCACCGGAACGGATGTCCTCGGCGCGAATCTGGATCACCGGACTGACCGGCTCCGCATCGACACGTTTGATACGAGAACCGGTGACCTCGAACTTGTCGAGGATCACGAGATCCTGGTCCTCCTGCGATTGCGTCTCGGACGCCGGGGTCTCGGGTTCGGGCGCACCCTGGGCTTGCAGGGCGGAGGCTAAGAACAGAGGCGAGATCGCGCTGCAGGCAAGCGCGAGCATCCGCCCCGACTTACGAATCGTGGGCTTGTTCATGGTTTCTCAGTAGCTAGTTTGTAGGAGGGCCCGAAAAACGGACCGGGCCGTGGGGACTGACGAGCACGAAGCAAGCCAGCCTGTTCGCCAGCGTAAACGCCAAAACCACACCCGCTTGGAGCAGCGCCACCAGCATTCGGGCACCGCGGCGAGCCGGGTCGCCGCCACCGCCGTCCCGTCGCGGGAGGGTGTCCGTGGCCGCTCCGCCACCGCCCGGGGCACGGTCGTCTCCTGCTCCGGCGCGCGGCACGGAGGCGGGCGCTCCACGAGCGCCGGGATCCGCGCAAAGCCGCGCGTTTCACTCGTGAAACGCCACCCCGCGCGCCCACCGACCAGCTCAGAAGCCTGTGCCGCGGGTGCGGGTCGCGATCCGCAGGAGTCGGTTGTTCGAGGTGATGAACAACCAGCTCCCGTCCGGACCGCCGAAGGCGCAGTTCGCTGTCGCGGCGGTGGTCAAAATCGAGCCGAGGTGCTTGCCCTCCGGTGAGAGGATCAGGACGCCGCCCGGTCCGGTGGCCCAGAGATTCCCCGCCACGTCCACCTTCAACCCGTCCATCAAGCCCGGCCGGCCGGCCGCTTGGAGGGCAGTGCCGTCGAACAAAATGCGCAACGCACCGAGCGTCCCGTCCGGGCGCAACTCGAACGCGGACACGAAGGTTCGCTCGCCGGAATTGGCGACATAGAGCGTCTTCTCGTCGGGCGAGAGCGCGATGCCGTTGGGGCGGTCCAGCCCGCGGTGCAGCAGTGTGGCCGCGCCGTCGCGGGCGAGGCGGAAGACGCCGCTGTAGCCGAGCTC
>JAEZSJ010000406.1 GCA_023443985.1 Verrucomicrobiota bacterium
TGTCCTACGTCTGCTCGGTGAAACGCAAGTTCCGCCTGCCCGGCCAGGTGTTCTCCGAGAGCATCAGCGCGCTCATCGACTTCATCGAGAAGAACCCCGTCGTCTCCGTGAAGGAGCTGCCGGCCAAACACCTCGGCATCGACCAGCCCGAGGTGCCGGTCGAAGGCGCCGCCCCGATCGCGCCGGAGGAAGACGCCAAGCTGAAACGGCTCTGGATGGATCTTCGCTGGCTCGTCACCGAAGGGTACGTCACCGAGTACTCCGACGGGAAGCTCTTCGCCGCTCCGCCGATGACGGCGCAGCAGCAGAAGTCGGAGGAGGCCGCCAACGCCGCCGCCGATGCCGTCGAAGAGGCCGCGCGCGCCGCCGCCGACAGCGCACCCGCCACGGAGCCGGAGGCCGCCCCCGCGGCACCTTCGCCCGAGGCGACTCCCGCGACACCGGCTGCCGAGGCGACTCCCTCGGTGCCGGCGACCGAAGAGACGCCTGCGGCCGAGGAGCCGCCGACCGCGCCGACCGGAGCCTGACGCCCGCCCTCCGGCCCGGTGAACCGCCACCGACCCATGCCGCCGGAAACTTCATCACCTGCAGAAGGCCGGCCGGAGACGACCGGCCTTCCGCATTTCCCGGCGGCGCGAGCCGCCACCGGCGGGGTGGGCGCGTCGCCGCCCTGGTCGCAGTTGTGGACGCAGCTGCGGCGCACGCTTGAGGTCACCGCGGACCCCGGCCAGTGCGCCCGCACACTCGACCGGTTGGTCGCGCTCGAAATCCCGGCGCTGCTCCTCCTGTTGGCGCACGACTACGCCGCACGCCATGCGGAGGCGATCTGGCCGCTCGCGGTCCTCGAGGCGGTGCTTCTGCTGGTGCTGCTGCTCAACCGCCGCGGCCTGGCCAATTTCGCCGCCCATGTCTTCTGCGTGGGCAACTGGGCGGTGGCGACGTGGTTCCTCTTCGCGGGCGACAGCGTGTCGTCGCACGCCGCGCTCCTCGCGCTTCCCGCGGTGTTGTTGGCGACGGGCCTGCTGCTGAACCTGCGCCTGCTGCTCGGCGTGGCGGTGCTGGTGGTCGCCACCGTCATCGGCGTGGCCGTGGCCGACGGTGCGCGCTGGAACTGGACCAGGACCGGCCCGGCGGAATCGCGTGCCGAAACATTGGATGCGCTGATCGTGGTCGGCTTCTCGCTCGTGTCGGTCGGCTTCTTCACCCGCGACATCTGCGACGCGCTCCGGCGCGCGCGGGAGCAGGAGGCCAAGCTCGAGGTGAGCGCGGCGGAATTGCGCCGGCAGACGGAGACGCTGCAGGGCACCGCGCAGAAGCTGCACACCGCGATGGAGCTTGCCGTCGAGGGCATCGTGCACGCGGATGCGGCGGGGCGGATCGCGACCACCAACACCCGGGCCGGCGAGATCACCGGCTACCCGCGCGAGGAGCTGATCGGCCGGTCGTTTTTGGAGTTCTTCGAGGCGAAGGAACTCGCGCGGAAACCGCCGCAGTGGGAGCTGCTGGAGCACGGTGAGACGGTCACGGTGGAGCGCCAGCTCACCCGGAAGGACGGTCGTCGCATCCTGGTGGAGATGACGTCGCAACGGCTCCCCGACCGCACCCTGCAGTGCTTCATCCGCGATATCACCAACCAGCGGGCCGCGGAGGACGCCTCGCGGCAGCGGCAGCGCCTCGAGGCGCTCGGCACCCTCGCCGGCGGCGTGGCCCACGATTTCAACAACCTGCTCACGGTCATGCACGCCGCGGCCGACGGCCTGGCGGCGCGCGTCGAGCCCGGCGGCGCGCTGCCGCTGCAGGACCTCCGCACTGCGATCGAACAGGCGAATACGCTCACCCGGCAGTTGCTCGCCTTCGCGCGCAAACAGGCGCTCGACCGCCGGCAGGTCGACCTGCGGCAGGTCGTGGAGCAGAACGCCCGGCTGTTGCGGCGCCTCCTCGGGCCGCAGTTTGAGCTCGAGGTGCTCCTCGACGAGCAGGTGTGCCCGGTGCTCGCCGACACTGGCGCGCTGGCACAGGTGTTCACCAACCTCGCCGTGAACGCCCGCGACGCGATGCCCAAGGGCGGGCGGCTCGAGATCGGCTGCCGCGTGGTGGACGGCGTGAAGCCGCCGCCGAGCAACACCGCGGCCGCTGTGGGCGGACGGTATGTGCGCGTGCATGTGGCGGACAACGGGACCGGGATGGACGAGGAGGTGAAGCGCCGGCTGTTCGAGCCGTTCTTCACGACCAAGGGCAAGGAGCACGGCACCGGGCTCGGCCTCTCCGTCTCACTGGGAATCGTCGAGCAACACGGCGGCTGGATCGAGGTGACCAGCGAGGTCGGCCGAGGCTCGGAGTTCGGGGTCTTCCTCCCGCGGCAGGAGTCGCTGGTGGCGGCTACGTCCTCGGCGGCCGCGCCCACGGTCGCCCCGCCGGTGCGCGGCACGGAGACGATCCTTCTCGTCGAGGATGAGGAACCGGTGCGGCGACTGGCCGCGGGCGCGCTGGCGCTCTGCGGTTTCAAGGTGATCGAGGCCACCACCGCCGCCGAGGCGCTCAGGCTCTGGCCCTCGGTCGAGACGACGGTGCAGATGCTGCTCACCGACGTGGCGATGCCTGGCGGCATCAATGGCGTGGAGCTCGCCCAGACGGTGCGCGCGCGGCGCCCCTCGCTTCCGATTCTGATCACCAGCGGCCACAACCAGGAGGCGGTGAGCTTCGGCGACGGATGTTGGGACGACATCCGGTTCCTGCCGAAGCCGTTCACGTTGGCGGCGCTCACCCGGATGACGCGCGAGACGCTCGACGCCCCGGTCGGGGCGCGCGTTCAGCGGACGAGCTGAATGTGATGCGTGCCCGGCATTAGAATACGAAGCCGGAGCCCGAGCGTGCCCGGAGGAAGCCAGCCCTCGATCCGTTCGGGCCACTCGACGGCCAGGCAATAGGGCGCCACCAGGAAGTCCTCGAGGAGGAGGTCCTCGACCTGGTCGGCGGACTCGAGCCGGTAGGCGTCCAGATGCACGAGGGTCCGCGTCGCCCCGTGGTGCACGTTGTAGAGCGTGAACGTCGGGCTGGTGACGCGCTCGCGCACGCCGAAGGCCGTCGCCAGTCCCTGGACGAAGGTGGTCTTGCCCACGCCGAGATCGCCGCTGAGCGCGAGCACCGCCTCCGGCGGGAGCATCTCGCCGAGCCGCCGCGCCAGCGCGTGCATCGCCTCCGCCGAGCGGACCTCGGCGCCCTGTTCAAGCTCCCGCCAGATGCTCGTATCCATGATAGCGATGGAGCGGCAGCGCGCCGGCGGGCGGCGCGGATGCGCGGGTGAAGACTCCGATCCGGGTCAGACGGGTGGAGAAACGGGCGCGCCACGCGCGCTCGAAGGCGGCGGTGTCGGCCGCGCCCCGCACGACGAAGAGCAGCTCGAAATCCTCGCCGTCGCTCAGCGCATGGTCGAGCGCGCTGCGGCCGTCGCGTCGCGACAGCTGTCTCGCGGCGCGGCTGAGCGGGATCGCCGCGGGATCGAGCGCGGGGGTGAGCTGGGCGGGCGTGAGCTCGAGCAGATCCTTCGCAAGGCCGTCGCTCAGGTCCATCAGGCAGCGCACCTCCGCGCGCGCCGCGAGCCAGCGGCCTTCGTTCAGACGCGGGGTGAAACGGCAGTGTTTGCCGAGGATGCTGCCGCCTAGTTCGCCGGAGACATAGATGTGGTCGCCGGCGCGGGCGCCTTGCCGGGTGAGCACCCGGTCGCCGGAAGCCTCGCCGAAGAGGGTCAGAAACGCGCCGAGCATTCCGTTGGACTCGGCAATGTCGCCGCCCGCCACGGCGACCTGGTGCCGCTGGGCGCAGCGGCCCAGCGCGCGGTAGAAGCCGCGGATCCAGGCGAGCGACACCCGGCGGGGCAGGGCGAGCGAGACCACCGCCGCGCGCGGCGTCCCACCCATGCCTGCGATGTCGCTGAGGTTGCGCTTGAGAAGCTTCTCGGCGGCGGAGGCGGCGGAGATGGAGTCGTCGAAATGCCGGCCGTAGACCACGGGGTCGGTCGTGACGAGCACGCGGCGGGCGCCCGTGGGCGGGAGCACCGCGCAATCGTCGCCGATCCCGAAGGGCGCGGGCGGCGTGGCGGCACCGAGCCACTCCCGCAGCTTGAGGATCAGGCGTCGTTCACCCAATGCGCCGACGGAGCGTGCCGCGATGTCGGTGAACGGGTTCATGGTGCGCCGCCGACGCCGGCGAGGAGAAGCATGATGGAGTTGAGATTGAAGAGGCCGTGCGCCACCACCGGGACGACCAGGCTGCCGGAGCGCTCGTAGCCCAGGGCGAAGAACAGGCCCAGCACCGTGAGCGGCACGAAATGGACGGCGCTCCCGTGGAGCGACGCGAAGGCGAGCGAGCTGAGGAGCAGCGCGGCCCAGCGGGGCAGCAGGCGGCGGCTGATACGGAACAGGCCCGCACGGAAGACGAGCTCCTCGGCCAGCGGGGCGACGAGCACGCCCATCACCGTGAGGACGACGACCAACTGCGGTGACGTCGCCGAAGTGAAGAACCCCGCCAGATCCTGCAGTTTCACCGGCAGGTCGAGCGCCTGCATCAACTTCGTGGAGGCGAAGCTCGCACCATAGACGAACGGCAGCGCCGCACAGAACACCGCGGCGCCGACGAGCACGCCGTCGGTCAGGGATGCCGGCGGCCGGGCGCCCAGCGGCGGCAAGGGACGCCCGAGGGAGCGCCGATAGATCGCGAAGAGCCCCAGCGCCGCGATCACCGCCCCCTGGAAGCCCAGCACGGAGAGCACCGAGACCCAGCCGGTGCCCGACTCGAGGGCAAACTGGCGGGTCAGGCTGCCCGCCAACAGCGAGCCGACGAACACGGCGCAGACGGCCACCCACACCACGAGGAGCGTGTCGGCCAGCGGCGCGTCCCAGGCCGGCAGCCGCGCGGGCCGGAGGCGGAACGTGCGCAACTGCGGTGCGAAGAACCACGCCGCCACGAGCGCCACGCCGACGAACACGAACACCCATTGGGCAAGCGAGACGGCGCCGGCGGCTGCGGAAAAGTCGGACATCGCTCGGATGTTGGGCGAGCGGCTGGCGCGAACCAAGACGGAACACGCGCCGAAGATCGGCTACGCGCCGTGGTTGCCTCCCGCCGCGTGGTGCGCCATTCGAGGCGGATGCAAAGTTGTTTCGTCGGGATGGTCTCCGAGGGGAAAAAACGCCCGTGCGCGCCGCTCCGGTGCGCCTTGCTCGCCGCGGTCGCCCTCGGCGCCGCGTTGGTGTCCCGGGCGCAGATCCCGAAGCCGCTCACGCCTGAGATCATCGCCGAAGCCGACCGCATCTGGCTGCTCAACGAGCAGGGCGACACCGCGGGTTGCGCCCGCCTGAGCTGGGGAATCGTGCGGGCGGCGGAGGCGTTCCGGTCGAACCAGCGCCTCGAGGAGGCGAAGACGTACTTTCGCCGCGTCACGCTCGTGCGACCGTGGGACCTGGAGGTGAAGCTTTCGCTCGCGGAGGTGCTGCGGGATCTGCGCGAGACGGACGCCGCGCGCACCGCCGCGGAGGAGGTGCTCGCACTGGCCGAGGACGAGGCGCTGCTCGTCCGGGCGCGCGCGCTGCTCGGCGCTGCAGCGCCGGAGGCGCTGCCGGCCTTTGCCTCGCTCACGCCCGCGGGCGATGAGCGGCTCGTCCTGCTCGCGGTCGCGCCCGGCACCGAACCGTGGTTGGTCGGCGAGATCGCGCGTCGGCTGCAGGCCCTGCTCGGGGTGCGTGTGGGGCTGGCGGCGAACGCCTTCGACATTGGCAAGGCGGTCCGCACTGGCCGCACGGAGCTCGCGAACGATCTCCGGCGCACGTTGCCATGGCGTTCCGAGCGTATCGAACTCTACATGCCAGGCGGCCGCCGGGTGCCGCCGCAGTACCTCACCGACGACCAGGTGATCGACATCGGCGAGAAGATGCTGCGCGGCGACGCGGGCGGCGCGGACGAGCAGCGGCGGTTCCGACTGCGTGTCGAGGAGGCGGACAAGCGGCTGCAATGGAGCATCGGGACATTGCTCGCGGCCGTGCAACAGCAGTACCCGCGTTCGGCGACCGGGCGGGAGATCCGCCTGGCGCTCGTGCCGGTCGATGTGGGCGCCGGCACCGCGAACGTGCTCTACGGTTCGGCCTCGGTGGAGGGCGCCTGCGCGGTGGTCTCGTCCTACCGGTTCGCCGCGGCGAACACCGGCGAGCCCCCGAAGAGCGAACGCCTCGCGGATCGTACGTTCAAGCAGGTGCTGTCCTCGCTGGGCTTCGTCCTGGGGGCGCCGCGCTGTCCGGATGCGCGGTGTGCTCGGTCATTCCCGGCCGGGCTGCCCGAGCACGACGCGAAGGGCACGGGCTTGTGCGAGGAGTGCCGCGGGCGTTTCGCGCAGGCGCTCGGTCACGACCTGCCGACGCAGTAGGGATTGAACCCGGCAGCCGGCGGGTGGGGGAGTCGGCTCGCCGGTGGTCTGTGGGAACGTGGGACCGAGAAACTGTGCGAGCGGGGTGAACACGACCCTCAGACCATCACGATCTCGACAATGCAGACTTTGCGCGCCCGCGTGGGGCTGGACTCGGAAGTGGGCTCTCGCGGAGGCGCGGAGAGCACGGAGACGGTGGAGGACGAACCGGAAGGTGACAGAAGCTGACGAAGAGAAAGAAGGGAGATGGGGGCTGGGCTCTGCGGTTGGCTGGAACGACTCTGCGTCCTCTGCGGCTCGGCGTGGGGATGGATCGGGGCTGAACACGGAAAGGGCTCACGCGGAGGCGCGGAGACCGCGGAGACGGACGAAATTCACTGGCGGAGTAGGTGGTGCTGCGACCGGAGTGGGGCCTGCGGTTGAGGCGGATCGACTCTGCGTCCTCTGCGGCTCGGCGTGGGGATGGATCGGGTTTGGACTCGGAAGTGGGCTCTCGCGGAGGCGCGGAGAGCACGGAGGGGCTGAGTGGCTACGCTGCCCACCTTTAGCCCGGGCCGTTTCGCACCGGACGAGGGATGGCGACGCGCGGAGCCAGGACAACAAAAGAGCTGCTCTTGCGAGCAGCTCCACTGGCGCTGGAGGAATTGCGGGAAGTGTCCGCGTTCAGGCAACGATCTTGCCGTTCTGGTAGACGACCTTGCCGGCGACGATCGTGGTCTTCACCCGGCCGCGGAGCGAGCGCCCGTGCCACGGGGAGTT